>JAMONC010000257.1 GCA_027066725.1 Desulfobacterales bacterium | reverse complement strand
AAGTCGAAAAATATAGCCTTAAACCTGTAGCAAAAAGGCTATCAGAGCTTATTAATAAAGAGGTTACACTTGCCCCAGATTGTATAGGTGAGGAAGTAGAAGAACTAGTTAAAAAATTAGAGAATGGCGATATAGTCCTTCTTGAAAACCTAAGGTTTCATGAAGAAGAAACTAAAAATGATCCGGAATTTTCAGCTCAACTTGCCTCTCTAGCAGATATTTATATTAACGATGCATTTGCAGTTTCTCATAGAGCACATGCATCTGTGGTTGGAATTTGTGAACATATAAAGGAATGCGGAGCTGGTTTTTTGATGAAAAATGAACTTACTTATTTTGAGCAAGCATTGGGAAATCCTGTAAGACCACTTGTAGCAATTGTAGGTGGTGCAAAAGTATCTAGTAAATTGGGGGCGCTGAAAAACCTAATGGATAAAGTAGATAAATTGATCATCGGTGGTGCAATGGCAAATACCTTCTTACTAGCTAAAGGGCTAAATACAGGCTCTTCTTTGATCGAGCCTGAATTAAAAGAAGATGCTCAATTTATAATGGAAAGCTGTAAAAAACAAGGCATAACACTCTATTTACCTGTTGATTGTGTAATTGCTCAAGAGATAAAAAAAGATGCCTTAACCAAAATAGTACCTTGTCTTGAAATCCCTGATGGTTGGATGTCTTTAGATATTGGACCTGCCACAACCACCCTATTTAAAGAAGCTTTAGATAACGCAAAGACAATCGTATGGAATGGACCTATGGGCGCTTTTGAAATAGAGCCTTTTTCAATAGGTACTATGGGGATATCCCATGCAGTTGGTTCTTCCCATGCTTTAACTATTATAGGTGGTGGTGATACAGCGCATGCAATTTCTCTTTATGGACAAAAAAATAATGTCTCTTATATATCTACGGGAGGAGGAGCTTTTCTAACCCTTCTTGAAGGGAAAGAACTACCTGGTATAAAGGCACTAAAAAAATGTTCTAATTAATCTTAAATCTAGTTTTAGTATTAGGAGAATAAAATATGAGTGAAAAAAGAACCCCACTAATGGCTGCAAACTGGAAGATGCATAAGACATTAGCAGAAACAAAAGAATTTTTTAATTCCTTTCTACCTAAAGTAGAAAACCTAGATGATAGAGATATATTAATTGCACCACCATTTACAGCCCTTGCACTTAGTAAAAAATTAACAGAAAGCTCCTCAGTCATCCTTTGCGCCCAAAATATGCATTGGGAAGAGAAGGGAGCATTTACCGGAGAAATATCTCCATTAATGATAAAAGAAATAGGTATAAACTGGGTTATATTAGGGCATTCAGAAAGAAGGCATATATTTGGTGAAAATAATGAAGTAATTGCAGCTAAGGTCTCTTCTGCACTTGCACATGAAATAAATCCAATCCTTTGTATAGGAGAAAAACTTGAGGAGAGAGAACTTGGACAGACAGAAGATGTATTAAAAGTTCAGCTTGAATCTGTATTTGGGACGCTTTCTCAAGAGTTAGCTAAAAAGATGACCATAGCTTATGAACCTGTTTGGGCAATAGGTACAGGTAAAACAGCAACTCCAGATATTGCCCAACAAGCACATGCATTTATTAGAAGTTGGCTTTCGAATTGGTTTGATTCATCTATTGCACAAAAGGTTCGAATATTGTATGGTGGTTCAGTTAAACCTGAAAATGTTGAAAGCCTTATGGCTCAACCAGATATTGATGGGGTGTTAGTAGGGGGAGCATCCCTTGATCCAGAAAAATTCAGCCGAATTGCAGGCTGTAAAATAATAAATTAAGTTGGTGGAGAGGTTTAATTAGGATCAATGTTTACATTTTTAGTAATTGTCCAAATCGTTACATGTATAGCACTTGTTATAGTAGTTTTACTGCAACAGGGTAAGGGTGCAGAAATTGGTGCTGTTTTTGGGTCAAGTGAAGCAATCTTTGGTAGCGCCGGGCCTGCTCCTTTTTTAGCAAAAGTTACAGCAGTACTTGCAACAATCTTTATGTGTACATCTATTGCTTTAACTTATTTATCGGCTCATCAAAATACTGGCTCTATAATGCAAGGAATAAAACAACCTGTTAGCGCACCTTCTGTACCACCTACCTTACCTTCTACATCACCTGCTACCACAACTACACCAGTAACAACCAATCAAAAAACTACCCAAAATTCAACAGCTACAATTACTACTAATCAAAACCAAGCTATTTCTACTAAAAAATCTACCCCAAAAGAGGCTAATACAACTACTAGCAGTTCAACAACTTTAAATAAAGAAAACCAGAATACCAATAAAATACAAAACACTTCTACTAATAAAGGTCAAAATACAAAAACTAATCCATCGACACCTACCGATAAAACAAAATAAAAATAGAGAGAGGGGGAGCTGACTCCCCCTTTATTTATTAAAATTTTTATTAAATCCCATTGAATTTTATTAATGCTGTGGTATTTCTAAAAACTTCTAAAAAACTGATTTAAAATTAACTAATTTTTTTAAACTATGATAGATGAATTAGAACTTTTCATAACATTTTTAAAAGATGAAAGAAATTATTCCCATAATACAATAGAAGCATATAAAAAAGATATATTACAATTCCTACAATTCTTAAAAAAGAAAAAAAATACAAGAGAAATTACAACATTTAAAAAAATAACGGAACAAGATATAAGAAGTTGGCTTGCAGAAGAATTAAAAACAAAAAAAAGAACTAGTGTAGCTAGAAAGCTAGCATCTCTTAGAAGTTTTTTTAAATTTTTAGTGCGTGAAGACTTAATTAAAAAAGACCCTACAATATTTATCTCAAACCCTAAAACTCCTAGAGCCTTACCAACTTCACTTAATATAGATGAAACATTTTCCTTAATAGAAGCCCCTAAAGGAGATGACTTTATCTCTATTAGAGACAAAGCAATATTAGAACTACTTTATAGTACAGGAGTAAGAGTAAGTGAACTTGTAGGACTTAATTTAGATAATGTAAATTTTTCTCCAGAAATGATTAAAGTAAAAGGAAAAGGAAGTAAAGAAAGAATTGTTCCTTTTGGTAAAAAAGCTAAAGAGGCCCTAATAAACTATCTTAAAGAAAGAGAGATAGTTATAAGAAATAAAAAAAGATTTAATGAATCAGCACTTTTTATAAATAGAGGTGGTAAGCGTCTTACTAGAAGAACTATTGCTAGAATACTTTATAAATATAGAATAATATCTGGTACATTTAAACCAGTAACTCCTCATACCTTAAGGCATACTATGGCAACACATCTACTTGAATCTGGAGCTGATTTACGAGCAATTCAAGAAATATTAGGGCATAAAAGTCTAGTAACTACAGAGCTCTATACACATCTTGATCTTAGACGTCTAGCTAATGTCTATGATAAAGCACATCCTCGTGCACAATACCTAAAGTCTAATTTAGGAGAAAAAGATGAATAACAATGAAAAATTTTATGGCACAACAGTTATTGCAATAAAAAAAGATGGAGAAGTTGCTGTTGCAGGAGATGGGCAGGTAACTCAAGGAACAACCGTATTAAAACATCATGCAAAAAAAATAAGAAGGCTTTATAATGGCAAAGTCATAACAGGATTTGCAGGTGCAACTGCAGATGCATTTACTTTATTTGAACTACTTGAAAAACAACTTGAAATAACCAAAGGTAACCTGGTAAGGGCTGCAGTTGAACTTGCTAAAAAATGGCGTACAGACAAAATATTGAGACGACTTGAAGCATTATTAATTGCAGTAGACAAAGACCACTGCCTTTTAATATCAGGGCTAGGAGATGTAATGGAACCAGATGATGGAATACTTGCTATAGGTTCAGGAGGTCCATATGCACTTGCTGCTGCAAGAGCATTAATTTCTCATACACAGCTTGATGCTAAAACTATTGCAGAAACTGCTCTTAAAATAGCTTCATCTATATGCATTTATACAAACGATAACATTATTATAGAAACCTTAGAAGAGGGTTAAAAAATGGAAAAAGATTTATATCCTAGCATAAACAAATCAGAAAAGGACCTTGATGCTGTATCTAAAGAACTAACACCTAAAGAAATTGTAGCAGAACTTGATAAATACATTATTGGACAAGATCAAGCAAAAAAATCCGTTGCAATAGCACTTAGAAATCGTTGGAGAAGGCAACAGATTCCAGAAGCCTTAAGGGACGAAATTGCTCCTAAAAATATCATTATGATAGGCCCAACAGGTGTTGGTAAAACAGAAATTGCAAGACGTCTTGCAAAACTTGCAAATTCTCCATTTTTAAAAGTGGAGGCTACCAAGTTTACTGAAGTTGGTTATGTAGGAAGAGATGTTGAATCTATGATTAGAGACCTTACTCATATTGCTGTAGATATGGTTAAAAATGAGGAACGAAAAAAGGTTGAAGAAGCTGCTGCAAAACAGGCAGAAGAACGCCTACTTGATCTTTTATTACCAAGACGTACAAGCCTTGAAGAAGACTCAACATTAGAAAATAAAACTTACGAATCTACTAGAGAGAAGTTTCGACAAATGCTTCGTGAGGGCAAATTGGATGATCGTTATGTAGAAATTGAAGCAACTTCAAGACAATCAGCCCCAATGGTAGAGATATTTGCAGCTGCAGGAATGGAAGATGTACAAGCAAATCTTCAAGAAATGCTATCGAATATCTTTCCAGGTAAAAGAAAAAGAAAAAGAGTAAAGGTATCAGAGGCTAGAAAGTTACTTCAACAGGAAGCTGCGGGTAAACTCATAGATATGGATAAGGTCGTAGAAAAAGCTATAGCAAGAGTTGAACAATCTGGGATCATATTTTTAGATGAAATTGACAAAGTAGCTGCTAAATCTGGGGGTGGTTCTAGTCCTGATGTTTCAAGAGAAGGGGTACAAAGAGATCTTTTACCCATTGTTGAAGGAACGAGTGTTCACACAAAATATGGTATAGTTCGTACAGATCATATTTTATTTATTGCATCAGGTGCTTTTCATATAGCAAAGCCCTCTGATCTTTTACCTGAACTACAAGGTAGATTCCCAATTAGGGTGGAACTAAGTGCACTTACACAACAAGACTTTGTAAGAATTCTAACTGAACCAGAAAATGCTCTTGTAACTCAATACAAGGCTCTTCTTGCAACAGAAAATATTGAACTTGATTTTAACGACGAAGCCATAGAAGAAATTGCTAGAATTGCTTATGAAGTAAATGAACGTACAGAAAATATTGGTGCAAGAAGACTACATACTGTAATGGAAAAACTTCTTGAAGATATATCCTTTGAAGCACCAGATATTGCACCACAAAAAATAAAGATTACTGCAGAATATGTAAAAGATAAGCTAAAAGACATAATAAGTGATGATGATTTAAGCAGGTTTATCCTATAAGGAGTAAAAAAGAGATGTCGTCAATAAATAATAACATCTCTACAGCAGAGACGTTAATTGAGGCTCTCCCGTATATCCGCCATTTTTATGGAAAGACTGTTGTCATAAAATATGGCGGACATGCAATGGTAGATGAATCACTTAAAAAAGATTTTGTCTTGGATATCATTTTAATGAAATATGTAGGGATTCATCCTGTGATAGTACATGGCGGCGGCCCTCAAATAAGTAAGACCATGGAGCGTATGGGTATTACCCCTAACTTCATAGAAGGCCAACGAGTAACAGATGACGAAACTATGAGTGTCGTTGAGATGGTTCTTGTTGGCACAGTTAATAAAGACATTGTAGGGCTTATAAATTCTCATGGAGGCAAGGCAGTAGGGCTTTCTGGAAGAGATGGAGACCTTATAAAGGCAAAACCTATGAAGATATATAAATATAAAGGTGCTGAAAGGCCTCCTGAAATCATAGACATAGGACGTGTTGGAAAGGTAAAAGAGGTAAATCCAGATGTACTTAATGCATTAAAAGACGCTGATTTTATACCAGTTATTGCCCCTGTTGGAGTAGGTCCTGAAGGGCAAGCATACAACATAAATGCTGATTTAGTAGCAGGTGCTATTGCTGGAAGGCTTTCTGCCTCAAGATTAATCCTTTTAACAGATGTTGAAGGGGTACTAGATGAAAATAAAAAACTTATTTCTTCACTATATTGCTCCCAAGCAGAGGAACTAATTGAAAAAAAGATAGCCAAAGCAGGAATGATTCCAAAACTAAAGGCCTGCATGAAGGCATTAAAAAATGGAGTAGAAAAAACTCATATAATAGATGGTAGAAGGTCTCATGCAATCTTACTCGAACTCTTTACTGACTCTGGCATTGGCACAGAGATAACACATGATCCTTAAACAAACGTCTTTTTAAGCTATAGGGGAGAAGGAGGAATATAAATGAAGCCTAAAAAGGCAAAAGATTTTCTAAGAGTATTAGATTTTTCTGTAGATGAAGTTAAAACAGTTTTAACTAGGGCTAATGAATTAAAAAAAGAGCTTAAAACTGGTAAAAAAAGTGAAGCTGCAAAAGGAAAGATATTAGGACTCTTATTTGAAAAACACTCAACAAGGACTCGAATATCTTTTGAATCTGCAATGTATAATCTTGGAGGCAACTGTACGTTTTTATCCTCAAAAGATTTACAACTAAATCGTGGTGAACCACTTAAAGACACTGCCAGGGTACTTTCTAGGTACCTTGATTGTCTTGTTGTAAGAACGTTTGGACAAAATATTGTAGAAGAACTTGCAAACTGGGCAAGTATTCCAGTAATAAATGGCCTTACAGATCAGCACCATCCGTGCCAAGCCCTTTCTGATATTATGACCGTGATTGAAAAAAAATCACAAGGATTTAACTTAGATGATATTAAAGGACTTAAAATAGCATGGGTAGGGGATGGGAATAATGTTGCACATTCTTGGATAGAAGTATGTGCAAGACTTGATCTTAATCTTTATCTTGCATGTCCCAAGGGCTATGAGCCAGATAAACATATAATAGAAGAAAGTCTAAAAGATTCCAAAGCTAATATAGTTGTTGTGAATGATCCTATTAAGGCAGTAGAAGATGCTGATGTTATAAATACAGATGTATGGGCTAGTATGGGACAAGAAGATGAGGAAGATGAGAGAAAAGAAATATTTAAAAACTATCAGGTAAATACCAAACTTTTATCCCATGCCAAAAAAGATGCTATTGTTTTACATTGTCTTCCTGCCCACAGAGGTCAAGAAATAACAGAAGAAGTCCTAGAAGGCCCACAATCTGTAGTATGGGATCAGGCAGAAAACAAAATGCACCTTCACAGAGCACTTCTTGAATTTTTGGTCAAGTAATTGTGATAATAAGCCAGATTCTTAATAATTTATTCTAAAAATTCTACCCAACCATAAGGATCTGGCTTTTCTCCATATTGGATCCCTGTTAACTCATCAAAAAGTCTTTGTGCTAATGGACCAGTCTTTCCTCCATTTATTTTATATCCTTGATCTTTATAATATAAAAATCCAACAGGAGATATTACAGCAGCAGTTCCCGTTCCAAAACACTCGTTTAACTTACCGCTTTTAGCTGCCTCTATTACTTCATCTATGCTAATACGTCTTTCACTAACTTTATATCCCCAATCCTTAGAAAGTCTAATAACAGAATCTCTAGTAATTCCGGATAAAATACTACCTGTAAGCTCAGGAGTTACTACTTCACCATCTAGCACGAAAAATATATTCATTGTCCCAACTTCTTCTACATATTTTCTCTCTTTTGCATCAAGCCATAACACTTGAGTAAAACCTTTTTCTTTTGCTTCTTCTGAAGCCATAAGACTTGCAGCATAGTTTCCTGCTGCCTTAGCCTCTCCTACTCCACCAACTGCTGCACGAACATATTTATCTGTTACAAATATCTTAACCGGATTAAAACCTTCTTTATAATATGCACCAACAGGTGTAAGAATAACAGAAAGTATGTATTCTTTAGCAGGTCTTACTCCTAAAAAAGGTTCTGTTGCAATCATAAATGGACGAATATAAAGAGCAGTACCTTTTGCCTCTGGCACCCAACGTCTTTCAATATCGACCAACTTTTTTATTGCATCAAGCAGGTCCTTTTCATTAATTTGTGGCATACACATACGCCAAGCAGACCTATTTAACCGCTTCATATTCTCCATCGGTCTAAAAAATCTGATTTTTCCATCAATCCCTTTATATGCTTTAAGTCCTTCAAAAATAGCCTGGCCATAGTGAAGACAAACTGCTGCAGGATCAAGTGTAAAAGGACTATATGGAATTATGCGAGCATTTATCCAACCCTTATCATCTTTATAATCCATAACAAACATGTGATCTGTAAAATGTATACCAAAACCCAATTCATCTGGTTGAGGAATAGGCTTTCTAGAATCTTCGGGAACTAGCTCACATTTTATATCCATAACGCTTTTGATCCTTTCTTAAAGATTTAAGGCAATATATCTTTTACTCCAAAATATCCCCGTATTGCAAGCATTTGTCTTATAAAAAATTAGAAAAAATTTTTTTAGGAAATTAATTTTGAATTATTATAAAAGGGAACCACCTTAGTTTGTTATATTCCTATCTGTAAGACTCTCGCCGATGGCTGATTCTTAAAATAAGGCATGTATCTTCAATAATGGTAAAGATGACCCTATAGTCCCCAACCCGAAA
>JAMONC010000256.1 GCA_027066725.1 Desulfobacterales bacterium | reverse complement strand
AAACTCTTCCAGAGATTAAACATCAAGGTAAATATCCTGTTATATTCATTACCTTTAAAGACCTTAAGGAACCTAATTTTGATATCTTTTTATCTGATTTAAATAACCTAATATCTGCGGCTTATAGTGAGCATTTAGATAAAATAAAAACTCTTGATCTAAGTGGTGGAGAACAAAAAAGAATTGATGAAATAATAAATTTTAAGGCAGATTATACCAGCCTAAAAAATTCTTTATATGATTTAAGTAGATATCTCTATAAAGTTTATAATCAAAAGCCCATAATCTTATTAGATGAATATGACACTCCAATACATGCAGCATGGATAAAGGGTTATTATGAAGAGTTAATTGATTTTATGCGCGGGTTTATGAGTGCTGTATTTAAAGATAATCCCAATTTTGAAAAGGCTGTTATTACAGGCTGCTTAAGGGTTTCTAAAGAAAGTATCTTTACTGGGCTTAATAATTTAACTGTTGCAAGTATCTTAACTCATTTATTTGATAAATACTTTGGCTTTACAAAAGAAGAAACTCTTAAATTACTCAAAGATTATGAGCAAGAGCATAGATATGAGGAAATAATTGATTGGTATGATGGCTATAAGTTTGGCACACAAGTTATGCTAAATCCTTGGTCAGTATTAAATGCAGTTGCCTATAAAGACCTAAGACCATATTGGGCAAATACCTCATCTAACGATGTAATAAGAATGCTTGTTGAAGAAGGACCACCTGGATTTAAAGACAGCATAAATGCCCTTTTATCTGGTGAATATATTGAGTCTTCCATTGATGAAAATATCGTATTTCCTGACTTAAAATATGATGAAAAATCTATTTATTCCCTCTTGTTCTTTAGTGGATACCTAAGGTGTGAAGAAAAAAGGCTAGTTGAAGAGGATATTGTCTGCAAACTCTGTATCCCAAATAGAGAAGTAAGATACATCTATAAAAATATAATCAGCTCTTGGGTAAAAAAGGGCTTTTCTGGGGAAAGACTAAACCAGCTTTTAAGGGCATTGGTGGAGAAAAACATAGATGAGTTTGAGCTTATCCTAAATGATCTTGTTATAGACACCCTTTCTTACTTTGATGCAAAAGGAAAAGACCCAGAGGCACTATATCTTGGTTTTATTGCAGGAATGCTCGTAGGGCTTGAGCCAGACTATAGAGTAAAGACCAATAGAGAAAGTGGATATGGTAGATATGATGTAATGGTCATTCCAAAGGATGTAAATAAGACCGCCATAGTAATGGAGCTAAAATCTTTAAATAAGACCAGGCATAAAGACCCAGATAAGGCAATAGAAGAGGCTTTAAAACAGATAGAAGAAAAGAGATATGTAAAAGAACTAGAGGCTTTGGGGTGTAGAGATATCTTAAAGCTTGCAGTTGTTAGTGATGGGAAACAAGTTTGGGTTAAAGAGGGATAACACAGATATAGATTTTTATATTTTCTATTTAGATATTAGAAAATAGCTTTGACATTTCTAACCATAAATAATAAAAGAGAAATATCCACATTGTTATAAAAAGTTAGAATTTTAGTTGTTTAGCAATTTCTTAATGGATGGAGAAAAAGTCCTTTTTCTTTTTTATTAGGGGTAAAAGTTGTCTATTCCACCTGAATCAGTAAGGAATTATGATCCCTCTTTATTATTCCCTCATATGCGTGTAGGTATCTTTAGATTTATTTTTGAGCCTATAAATAATAACAATATTTTACCCTCTTACCTTGGCTTTGCCTGGAGAGGACTATT
>JAMONC010000255.1 GCA_027066725.1 Desulfobacterales bacterium | reverse complement strand
AGATCTCAATTCTGGTATGACTATATACCAATTACAATAAGGATGATATAGTTCGTTTAGTAATTCTTCTAATGCAGTTGATACACCCCGATAATCTTTTACTGCTGCTCTTAATATATTGTATTTCTTGGGTATCTTGATTTTTGTAACGGCTGTAGTACGAAGATTTACCTTAAGAGCTGTTGAATCAATAGTCACAACCTGTCTCCCCCTTAATTTAGATAGGTCTTGAGCCTAAATTAAAACTCAAGACCTATCTATATAAATTTTAAAGAGGCTTTTTAGATTCCATATGAAGTATTAAGTCTAATACACGGTTTGAATATCCCCATTCATTGTCATACCAAGACATAACTTTAACAAGAGTACCACCTATTACCTTTGTAGAAAGTCCATCTACAACAGAGGATCTAGACTCTTGTATAAAATCAGTAGATACTAGCGGTTCTTCTGTATATCCCAAAAATCTGTTTGTTGCTGCCTTAAGGGTTTCGTTTACCTCAGATACAGTAGTTGGTTTTTCTACCTCCACTACCAGGTCTACTAACGATACATCTGGTGTTGGAACTCTTACAGCAAGTCCATCAAACTTACCAGCGAGTTCAGGTATTACTTTACTTACTGCTGCTGCGGCTCCTGTTTTTGTTGGTATCATATTAACAGCAGCAGCTCTTGCGCGTCTTAGATCAGAGTGAGGGAAATCCAGGAGTCTTTGATCATTAGTATATGCATGAACTGTTGTTACAAGTCCTTTTACTATTCCAAATTTATCTAATAATACCTTAGCAACAGGGGCTAAGCAGTTTGTAGTACAGGATGCATTAGAGACTATGTGATGATTGGCAGGATCGTAGTCATCCTCATTTACCCCCATAACAATAGTTACATCTTCTCCCTTTGCTGGTGCAGTAATAATCACTTTTTTAGCCCCTGCTTCAATATGTTTTCTTGCAAGTTCTGCATCTCTGAATCGTCCTGTAGCCTCAACAACATATTCTACTCCTACTTCTCTCCAAGGAAGTTCTGCTGGGTCTTTTAAAGCGGTTACTCTAATTTCTCTACCATCTACTTTTATTCCGTTTTCTGTTGCTTCTACTTCAAATGGGAATTTCCCCATTACTGAGTCGTACTTCAAAAGATGTGCCAAAGTTTTTGTATCGGTCAAATCATTTATTGCCACAATTTCTATTGAAGAAAATGTTGGGTCTTGCATTGCAGCTCTAAATACATTCCTGCCAATTCGACCGAAGCCATTGATTCCAATCTTTACAGCCATTTATACACCTCCTAATTAATGTGAATAAACTTAACCACTCAACTTAACTAATCTACTCGTTAAATCGATACTTATACTTTACTATATTGAACCATTTTAGTTTCTTAACGGCATATTGAACATATTAATAAACTAACTTCTAGTTGTTTTCTAAAGTTACAAATCAATTAAACACATAGTTTAAATATTTACTAATTAAATGTTAGGACTGCTTGAAGTTAAAGTCAATGCAATGTTGAAGTTTGTTAAAGGGCAGAATTTGTGCCATCTTAGACACAAAAACTCATGACATATGAGAGTGTAATAATATCTTTTTGCATTTTAATTTTTAGATGTATATCAATATTTTAAAATATAACAATTTTTCTATTTACAATTTTAATTATAGTTTTAATCTATAATTAAAGGGGTAAAAGAGGAGAGAAATCGTACAGAAGAATAGATAGTAACCGGGGGGACAATATGTATCTATCTAATTTATTTAGGTTATACTTTTTAAGTTTATTAATTCTTTTTTTTAGTGTTATCAATAGCATAGCTTATGCTGGAAGTTATACAAGTTCTGCACATGGCTCATATAGCTATGGTGTATACAGAGAATCTACCAAAAATTTAGGTTATGCAAGAGGAAATTGTGCTCACTGTCATGAGATGCATGCAAGCATATGCGGAGGTGAACCTGCTCCTTCATCGTATAAGGCTTCCTCTTTTGCCTTATTTGCAGATAATTTTAATACAGCTTTAACTACTCATCCCTATACTCAAAGTGATGATTTTTGTTTCTATTGTCATACAAGTACAAATTCTTTACAAGATGGTGGAATCATAAACAAAGATTATAGTGCTACATTTGCGGGGGGTCCAGAAACAGTAACAAGTATTTTGGATCAGTTTAATGAGCTTTCATATCATAACCTTTATGATATATATGTGTTTGCTAAAGAAAACTTTAGTAGTTTTTTCACCTCTTATTCTAATCCATGTATTGCATGTCATAATCCCCATTTAGCAAAGAGAGATAAAGCTCATATTACAGATCCACTTTATAGTGCTATATCCCTTCCTACAGAGCATAAAAAGCTTTGGATAAGTACAATGAAAGATTCTACTGAGTATTATCAAGCCCCATTTTATTATCATTCTAATACTAGTTATGAACCTGGTGGTATATCTATATCTGATGGATCTAAAACAGTTGATTGGAATACCTTTTGTACAAGATGTCACAATACTACAAATATAATTTATAGTACAACTTTAGGAAGAAATCTAAAAAAAATAGATTGGATTGATCCTATAATTATAAATTCTAGTACAGGAGTAGAAACTGGAGGAGATAAACACGGTGCAGCAAATGCTACAGGAGATGTTACTGCTACACTTTTACCACCTTATAGTACTTATCTTCTAGAGCATGGTTATACATCTGGCATAACCCTTTCGTGTCTTGATTGTCATGAGCCTCATGGTGCTCCTAATATTATGCTTATAAGACGAGTTATTAATGGGAATGAGACTTGGGACAGCTATACTGAATCTGTAATAAATATTACAGATTATTCATCTGATCAGTGGCGGGCTGTTTGTGACAGGTGTCATATTTCAAACCAGTTTGAAATACACCATGGACGTGGACATTCAAATGGTGGAAGTGGATCATGGGATCATTATTCCCCTCCATATCCGAATCCTAAGAGATGTATGTGGTGTCATCCTAAGGGTACTTTTTTTATACCTTGTACTTATTGCCATTTTCATGGAGGGGATGACAGTTGGTTAGAGTCGGTTAATCCTTCATATTATACTGGTAGAAGATGTTTCTAAATTATTAGAAAAGACTTTTTTACTTTTGAGGAATCTGTTATGATTTTATTTTATGGAAGATATAAAAAAGAACCCAGACCAACAGACAGATATAAAAGAGTCTGAAGAATTAGAGAAAGAGGGTACATCCAAGGATTTAAGCCCAAGAGATAATAAAGATATAAATAATAATATTGAAAAAGATATAAAGGAAAATTCAGTTGAGGAACATCCAAGTGATGTAAAACGAGTTAAGATTGTTGCAATAAAAAGACGAAGTGATTGGGCTCCTCTTCATTATGATGCAGGAGATGTGGAGGTAAGCGATGGTGAGTGGGTAGTATTCCCCACTGATCATGGGATTGAGGTCGGACGAATAGCTGGAAAAGCTGTTCCTCTTTTATTCCCTGCCGATATCGAAGTTCCTAAAATAGAGCGTCTTGCTAGTACCCAAGAAATTGAACAATACTATAGAAACCTAGAGAAAGAAAAAAATGCATGGAAGGTATGTGAAGAGTTTATAAAAGAGCTTGGGCTTTCTATGAAGCTTGTAGTTGTGGAGAGTTTTTTTGATGGTAGTAAAATCATTTTTTATTATGTAGCTGAACAGAGGGTTGATTTTAGGGAGCTTGTTAAAAAACTTGTAAGGGCACTTAGAACTCGTATTGAGATGCGTCAAATTGGTGTTCGTCATGAGGCTAAGATGTTGGGTGGTATTGGATGTTGTGGAAGAGAACTCTGTTGTTCTACTTTTCTAAAATCGTTTGATCCAATTTCTATAAAGATGGCAAAAGCCCAAAATTTGCCTTTAAATCCTAGTAAAATATCAGGGATTTGTGGAAGGCTTCTTTGTTGTTTAACTTATGAATATGATACTTATTTAGATTTAAAACAGGGACTTCCTTCATTGGGTAAATCATGTGACACTCCAGCAGGAGAGGGTAAAGTAATAAATCAAAATATTATTTTGGGTACAGTAACAGTTGCATTAGCAGATGGTGCAAGGAGGGAGTTTAGTCTTAAAGAACTCGAAGACTATCTTGCATCTAAATCAGAATCTAAAGTGAGTGAGAACAACATAGCTCAAAGCAGTAAAGTCGAAGAAGATGAAGAAGCCCAAGAGGCTAAAGATGATATAGAATCTAATAAAGATTTATTAGATAGACTATCCAGACACGAAGATTTTAGTAACAACATTTCATATATTGAATTAGATTATGAAGAAGCAGATAACCTGCATATCATAGAAGATATACAAGAAGATGAAGAATATAGTATAGAAACATGTGAATTAGAATTAGAAAACGTTAGTGACGACATTAGAGATGACAGCAGTGCTTTTAATGAACAAGAAAAAGATAACATAGAAAATGAAGTGGATGAAGAGGAACAATTTAGAGACGTAAATGAAAGTGATGAGTTTTTAACTAATGAAATTTCTATTAAGAAAGAATCTCTTAGTAAAACAAGAGCCCATGGAAATGGGAAAAGAAAAAGATTAAGGACAAAGTATAGAGAAGGACAGGATAGACGAGGTGGAACTTCTAGATCATCTCGTCATGAAAGACATATAGATAAAAAAAGTAGAAAGGGTAAAAGGATAAGATCAAGTAAAAAGGAGAGAACAAAGAGGAGATGAAGTATTTTTATATCACTACACCCATCTATTATGTAAATGCAGAACCACATCTTGGTCATGCCTATACTACTCTTGTTGCTGATGTTGAAAACCGTTTTCATAAAATGTGTGGTGAAGATACATTCTTTCTAACTGGTACAGATGAACATGGAGATAAGATAGTACAGGCTGCCCAAAAGGAAGGGATGGAGCCTAAAGAATACGTAGATAGAATAAGTAAGATGTTTCAAGAGGCTTGGCCTCTTTTAAATATAAAACCAGATCATTTTATTCGTACTACAGATCCTGAACATATAAGGACAGTTCAATATGTATTAAATAAGGTATATGAAAGCGGAGATATTGCATTTCGTGAATATGAAGGGCTTTATTGTTTTGGGTGTGAAAGATTTTATATGGAGCGCGAGCTTATAGATGGTAAGTGTCCAGATCATGGTACTGAGCCTGTAAGGCTTAAAGAAAAAAATTATTTCTTTTTAATGAGTAAATATCAAGACTGGCTTATTGATCATATAAAGAAGAATCCAGACTTTATCACACCTGAGCGCTATAGAAACGAGGTCCTTTCTTTTTTAAAAGAGCCCCTTGATGATCTATGTATTTCAAGGCCAACTTCAAGATTAACATGGGGGATACCCCTTCCTTTTGATGAAAACTTTGTAACTTATGTCTGGTTTGATGCGCTTATTAACTATTTAACAGCAGTTGGTTATCCAGATGGGGATGAGTTTAAAAAGAGATGGCCTGCAGTAGAACACGTAATTGCAAAGGATATATTAAAGCCCCATGCCATATATTGGCCCTGTATGTTAAAGGCGATTGGGGTTGATCCACCAAGACGTATTCATGTGCATGGGTATTGGCAGATAAAAGATCAGAAGATGTCAAAGAGCCTTGGGAATGTAATAAAACCAAAAGATCTAGTTGATACATTTGGAGTAGATGCAACCAGATATTGCCTCTTAAGGGAGATGGCATTTGGGCTTGATGCCTCTTTTAGCCAAAAGGCGATGACTATAAGGGTTAATGCGGATCTTGCAAATGACCTTGGAAACCTTGTAAGTAGAATTATTACAATGCTTTATAAATATAGAAAAGGGGTTGTGCCTCAACCAGATGATTACGAATCAATTGATAGAGAGCTTATCTCATCTGCTTTATCTCTTAAAGGACAATGGCTTAACTTAATGGAAGAATTTAGCTTCCATAGAGCACTTTCAAGTATTTGGGAATTTATAAACAAGGTAAATAAATACATAGATACAGTAGCTCCTTGGGCTCTCTTTAAGGAAGATAAAGATTCTCTTCGTCTTAATACAGTTCTTTATGTAATGCTTGAATCCCTAAGATTCATTGCCATTTATATCTATCCTGTAATGCCTGAGACTTCAGAGAAGATTTTTGATGCTCTAGGACTAAATAAAAGCGAGATATTGACTAAAAATCTTACTTATTGGCAGTTACTTCCTGTTGGATCAAAAGTAAATAAGATAAAGCCTCTTTTCCCTAGGATGGAGTTAGAAGATAAAAATAAAGATAAAAAGAATAAGATAGAGAAAGACAAATCAAAAAAGAAAGAAGGAAAAAAGATGGAAGATAGCGCAGATAAAGCAGATAAAAAAGACAATGAGCTAATAGATATTTCATTGTTCCAAAAGGTAGACCTTCGGGTAGCACAGATAATAGATGCAGAAAAGCATCCAAATGCTGATAAGCTTTTAAAGCTTAAGGTTAAATGTCCAGATGAAAGGACTATTGTTGCAGGTATTGCTGAGGCATTTCCTAATCCAAAAGAACTTATTGGTAAACAGGTCATCGTAGTTTCTAACTTAAAACCTGTGAAACTTCGTGGTATAATGTCTTATGGAATGTTACTCGTTGCTAAGGATAAAGAGGGGATACATCTTACCAGTGTTTTAACTCCGGCAGAACCTGGCACCAAGATATCATAACAAAGGTTTTCTTTGTTTATATTTGATTAGTTTTTTACTGGTAATAAAGATATAGTATTTTTTCTTTTTAGGGTTAGAAGATGTCTTATAAAGGAATTATTCTAGGTACAGCAGGTCATATAGATCACGGTAAAACAGCCCTTATAAAGGCATTGACAGGTATAGATACAGATCGGCTTAAGGAAGAAAAGGAACGTGGTATTACTATAGAGCTTGGTTTTGCACATCTTAAATTATCAGATGACATAATAATTGGTATTGTAGATGTGCCAGGACATGAACGTTTTGTAAAAAACATGGTAGCTGGTGCAAGTGGTATAGATTTAGTTCTGATGGTTATTGCAGCAGACGAAGGTGTTATGCCCCAGACTGTAGAACATCTTGAGATATGTGAACTCTTGGGTATTAAGACAGGGCTTATAGCAATAACCAAAGTAGATTTGGTTGAAAGAGATTGGTTAGAGCTAGTAAAAGAAGATATATTAAATTTTACAAAAGATACATTTCTAAAAGATGCTCCAATTATTCCAGTATCCTCAGTTACAGGAGAAGGGATCGAGTCTTTAAAAAAAGAAATAGCTGAAATTGTAAAAAAGATAAAGATAAAAACTGATGAAGGGCCCTTTAGATTACCTGTAGATAGGGTCTTTACTATAAAGGGGTTTGGTACAGTTGTAACTGGTACGGGTATATCTGGAAGTATTAAAAAAGGAGATCAGGTAATTATATATCCTAAAGGATTAAAAACTAAGATAAGAAATATTCAAGTACATAGCCAAGATGTAGAGGAGATCAAAAGTGGCTTCAGAACAGCTTTAAATCTTCAAAGCATTGAAAAAGATGAAATAGAAAGGGGCGATGTAATTGCAACTCCTTATACCTTAAAACCCAGTTATCTTTTAGACTTAGAGTTTAGATATCTTGAAAGTGCTGAGCGCCCGCTAAAATATAAGAGTCCTGTAAGACTTCATATTGGGACTTCAGAGGTGTTAGGACATATCTTTTTTCCTAAAGAACAAATAGAGCCTGGAGAAAAACTTTGTATACAAATACGCCTTAGCTCTCCAATAGCTGTGCTTAGAGGGGATAGATATGTATTAAGAAGTTATTCTCCTGTTCGTACTATTGGTGGAGGAGTTGTTTTAAATCCAATACCTAAAAAGAGAAAACGTCATAAAAAAGATCATTGGGAAGAGCTTAATTTTCTTAGTCAGATAGATGATAAAGAGGTAATTTATTATTATCTATCTAAGGCTCAAAATGGTCTAACATTAAATGATATTGGGCTTAGGTCTGGAGTTTGGGCAAATAGATTAGAGTCTATTTTAAGGGGACTCATAGATAGTAATAAAGTTATTTTTATAGATGAACTAGGAAAGTATTTTTCAAGTAAGGTAATAGAAACCCTTAATAATAAGCTAGTTAATATATTAAGTGATTATCATAGCAACCATCCTTTAGACTTGGGGATGGATAAAGAAGAGCTTAGAAGTAAGTCAGAAAGTTATATCTCAGATAATAAACTTTTTTCTGTTTTGCTAAGTGATTTGATTAAAAAGGGAGTAATTGAAAAAGAGAAAGAACTTTTAAGAATAAAAGGTTTTAGTCCTAAGTTAAGTTCTAGTGAGCAAAGGCTTTATGATGATATAGAAGCCCTTTATAGGGAATCGGGACTTAAGCCCCCACTAGAAAAAGAGCTTGTTAAAAAGTTTAATAAGGATAGTAACGAGCTTAAAAAGATTATAGAGCTTCTTTTAAGAAGATCTGTCATTGTTAAGATAAAAGAGGGTTTTTACATACATAAGAATGCCTTAACAGAAATAAAAGAAAAACTTTTTATATACTTTAAGACTCATCAAGAAATAGGGGTTCCTGAGTTTAGAGATCTTACAGGGGGGATATCAAGAAAGTATTTGATTCCGCTTCTTGAATACCTTGATTCTCAGAAGATAACTATCCGGGTTGGAGATAAAAGAAGGCTTCGTAGTAATTGATTAAGGAAGTGTTATTAAATGTATCCT
>JAMONC010000254.1 GCA_027066725.1 Desulfobacterales bacterium | reverse complement strand
TATGATAAATAAAAGAAACCAGTTCCGCTTTGCAAGTCCTGTAATTTATCGAAAGGAGCTGTAAATGTCAATAGTGGAAACAGATAAAAAAAATTTAATATTAGGAGTAGATATAGGAAATACAAACACTGTTATAGGAGTTATAAAAGACAAAAAAATAATAGCAGATTGGCGAATAACAACTAATCCTCATTCCACCAGTGATGAACTCGTTATAAAACTTAAAAATTTACTTGAATTAAAAGACATACAATTATCACAAATAAAGGCTATAGTCCTATCTTGTGTTGTCCCTCCTCTTCTATTTTCTTGGGAACAAATTGCTGAGAAATATTTATTAGCCAATTTTTTTAATATAACCTCAAAAAGTCCTATTGGTATAAAAGTTGTCTACAAAAGACCATTTGAAGTTGGATCAGACAGATTAGTTAATGCATTAGCAGTTTTTGAATTATATAAAAAGTCAGCAATTGTAGTAGATTATGGAACTGCAACTACATTTGATTGTATCTCTTCTAAAGGGGAATACCTAGGAGGTGTAATTGCGCCAGGAATATTAAGCTCTTCTTATGCACTTTATGAAAAAACAGCAAAACTTCCTAAAGTAGATCTCTCTGTACCTATAAAAAATGCCCTATCCCAAGATACACCAAGTGCAATGAGAGCGGGACTTATCCTAGGGTTTGCTTACTTAACAGATGGTATGGTAAAAAAACTAAAACAAGAGATGAAAGAAGACTTAGTAGTCGTAGCTACTGGTGGACTTGCTAAAAAAGTAGCCTCTTATTCTAAAGAAATAGAAACAGTTATTCCTGATCTTACCTTACAAGGTCTAGCCATTGCCTATGAAAGACTAAAATCAATCTAAAATAGTTGACGTTGAAAAACTTAATTTTTGCTTAATCAATAACTATAAGAAAGTATAATTGCCCTTTGAAGACAAACAAAAAATAGACGCAAAAAGCAGTCCACTATATACCTTCATATATTTAGTAAGATACCCTAAGAATTCTTTTTCTATTTGTTAGTAAGTTTATTAAAATAATTCTTTATCTAATAATATTTGCTACCTATTTAATATAGTATGGAAGAATAGTTGATTTTACCTAACCAGTCTTTTTGAGATATTTAAATATATCGACAGAAATTATATTCTTAGTATAGTTTTTGATAGTAAAAAGAAGCCATGCTAGAAGGATAATATGCAGCAGAATAATGTAAAGTTCGCGCCGTTAAACGGCGCGGACGGATGGAATTGAGCTTTACTCCAACGATTTTTATCGCGCCTAAGGCGCGAACAAATCATTGGAGCAGACAACCCCTAACGGGGCTGTCGCCTTGCCGGCTTAAAAAGTTAGAGCGAATGCAGGCATTCGCTCTTCAAGCGCCGGCTGCGGTTGCAGCTCAATTCCATCCGTTAGGAGGTAAGAATGATTAGAGAAATTAGAGAAGAAAATATTACTCAACATCTTTTAGGAGATATTAATAGTACGTATCATTTAGCTGAACCAAAGGAGGGGATAGAATATAATTATTTCCAGTATGATTCATTAGTAAAAAATAAATTAAATAATAAAATTGTCTGTTTAATAGAGGCAAAATATAGATCTTCTTCAGGAAGGCCTACTACAGATTCTATAGTTGCATCTTTAATAAAACTTTTATACGAATGGTGTAAAACTTTTAAAAGTAATTTGGAGATTAAATTGGTTTTATTGGTTTATTTAAAAGATGGTGTTTCAGAACCTGATGAAAACTTTAGAAATG
>JAMONC010000253.1 GCA_027066725.1 Desulfobacterales bacterium | reverse complement strand
AAAAAATGATTCAACAAATGATAACTGAGAAAGTTCTTTTTTTATGTTTGGATCTTTTACAACTATAAATCTCCAACATTGTCCATTTGCCCACGATGGAGCAAGTCTTGCTGCTTCTAATATCTTCTTTATCTTTTCTGTTTCTACTTCTTTATCTGAAAATTTTCTAATGCTTCTTCTAGTTTCTATTGCCTTAAATAATTCCATAACTTATTTCCTCCTGTTATTTTAGAGTCTTAAGCATTCAATTTTTTTTATATCAAGCGGTTTAACTTTAAGTTTTTTTATACAGTTTTTTTGAAAGAATATATTTACTGTAATGTCAGAGTCTTTTTCTTTAAGTTTTTTGAGGTTACAATATTTGGCAAGGATCCTGGCAGATATTTCTATCTGTTTTTCATTATTAAATCTAAAAAGGGCCGCTGTTGGCCCTGGTATAGAATCTGCTTTTAATATTAAAGCATCTTCTTCTGCAAGTTCTTTTATTTTGATGTTTTCTCCTTTATTTCTTCCGAGGATTAACCATGCATTTGATTCTATTAAAAATTGTCTTCCTACCTGTGCTAATAAGGCATCATGGGGAGTGAAGTCTTTATATAAATTAATAAGCTTTTTCAATCTTTCTGAGATTATTGGATCTGTTAATATACAACCTCCGGCAGGAGCTGGATAATCTTTTATCCCATAAAGCTCAGCTAGCTTTATTTGATCTTTTCTGCCTCTACCACATATTGATAAAAGTTTTTCTCTATTGATAAGTCCTTTTTCTTCAGGCTTTGTAATTGAAAGATGCTTTGCACAAAGAGGTCGTAGTATAAGTCCTTTTGCTCCACTTTCTCTGTCAATAATGTTTAAGGCATCTCTTCTTTGAGACATTGGACGTTGCCCAACAATTTCTCCTGTAGCAATAAAGTCTGCCTTTATATCAGACATAATTGTAAGGGCCTTTTTTATCATGAATATCTTACAGTCTATACATGGGTTTAGATATTTTCCGTATCCATGCTCAGGATATTTTACAATATCTAGAAATTCATCTGATATATCTTTAATAATTAATTTTATTCCATATTTTTCCTTTGTATTTTGTACTTCTTTTTCTTGATTTTCCTTTTTTAAAAGGTGAGAGCCAAAAAAGGAGCTAATAAAACGTATAGCTACTACATTTATCCCTTGTTCTTCAAGTACTTTATAAGACAAAATACTATCTAATCCTCCAGAATATAAAAGAATACAACTTACCTTTTTTGAATCATTTTGACTCACTTTTTAAATCCTTTGCTTCACTTAGAAGTTTTTCAGCATATATCTTAGCCTCTTTTGTATTTGTACCAAGCATTCGAGCAAGTTCGCTAATTCGTTCTTTAGGATTGAGTTGACGAATAGTTGTAAGAGTTTCTTTTTGGCTATGGTATTTTTCTACAGTATATTGAGTAGTTGAAAGTGCTGCTATTTGAGGAAAGTGTGTAACTACAATAATTTGAGCATTTTGGGCAAGTCTTTGAAGTTTTATACCAACTTTTTTTGCACTTTCTCCACCAATACCCGAATCTATTTCATCAAATATAAGTGTCTCTACAGGGGCTTTTTTAGAAAGAGCTGTCTTTATTGCCAATATTAATCTTGATAATTCTCCTCCAGATGCAATCTGAGAGATTGGTTTAGGTGGGAGTCCTGGATTTGAACTAAATAAAAATTCTACTTTATCCATTCCTGTTTGGCTAATATCATTTAAAGTTGGAGTTAGGGGAGTTTCTATGGATATCTT
>JAMONC010000252.1 GCA_027066725.1 Desulfobacterales bacterium | reverse complement strand
CTTCCTGAACTACCAGATGCAAAAAAATCTAGATTTATTAATCAATATAAGATACCTGCATATGATGCTGGGGTACTTACAAGCTCAAGAGAATTAGCGCAATACTATGAAAGATGTGTTGAGTTATTTAATAAACCTAAAATAGTCAGTAACTGGATAATGGTAGAACTTCTAAGAGAATTAAAACATGATGAAAGGGATATCACTGAATGTCCAATCCCACCAGAGAATTTAGCTCAACTTCTTAAACTCATAGATGATGGTACAATAAGTGGTAAAATTGCTAAAACTGTATTTGAAAAGGCATATAAAACAGGAAAAGCTCCGAAAGATATAGTTGAAGAAGAAGGACTTATACAAGTCAGTGATGAAGAAGAACTCACAAAAGTCATAGAAGAAGTGATATCGGAACATCCTAAAGAAGTAGAAAAATATAAGGCAGGAAAAACTAAAATATTAGGATTTTTAATAGGACAAGTAATGAAAAAGACTAAAGGTAAGGCAAATCCACAAAAGGTAAATGAACTTTTAAGAAAACTCTTATCTTAAAGGACAGGACGCCAATAATGGATTTAGGTTCAGGATTTAAGATAAAAAAGGGATGGAAAGATTATAAGATATTAAAGTTCTTATTAGAACTTACTGACTCTAAAATAATACCTATTAGATACAGCGGTAAAGAATTATTCCTTTTAGATCAAAGATTACTACCTAAGAAAATAAAATGGGTATGTATAAAAAATGCCTCCCAGGGTATAAGAGCTATATCAAATATGATTGTAAGAGGCGCGCCTGCAATTGGAATAACGGGGGCATTTTCTTTGGTATTAGCAGCAAGGTCCTTTTTAAATAAAAAAGGAGATCTTATATCTAATCTTAAAGATGCTGGTAAACAAATAACAAATGCAAGACCCACAGCAGTAAACTTAAAATGGGCAGTAGATAGACTGTTATCACAAGTTGATCCAGAATTTAATCCTAAAGAGATTGTAGATATCCTTGAGCAAGAGGCTTTAAAAATATGGGAAGAAGATATCGCTGCAAATATCAAGATGGCTGCCTTTGGACAAAAACTATTGCCTGATCCTGTTACAGTTTTAACCCATTGTAATGCGGGGGCTCTTGCTACAGGTGCATATGGCACAGCTCTTGGTATTATAAGAGGGGCAAAGGATGCTGGTAAACGTATAAAAGTGTTTGCTGATGAAACCCGTCCTTGGCTACAAGGAGCTAGGCTAACTGCTTGGGAACTTCTAAATGATAATATAACCTGCCAAATTATTATAGACAGTGCTGCTGCATTTATAATGCAACAAGGACTTATAGATGCGGTAATTGTAGGGGCAGATAGAATTGCAGCCAATGGTGATGTAGCTAATAAGATAGGTACTTATAGTATTGCTCTAGCTGCAAAAGAAAATGATATCCCATTTTATGTAGCTGCTCCAACTTCTACCTTAGATATAAATACTCCAACAGGTAAAGAGATCCCTATTGAGACAAGAGATGAAAAAGAAATTACTTATATTGGTAAGACAAAAATTGCTACTGAAGGAGTAAAGGCTCTAAATTTTGCCTTTGATATAACACCTAATAACTTAGTAACTGCCATTATTACTGAAAAGGGGGTATTAAGGCCACCTTTTGGCCCAGCAATCTCAAATGCCTGTACAGCTTGAGACCTTTATTCACTTAGTAGCTGATATTTTCGATGCTCATACTGCAGCTCTTTTTATTAAGACATCAAAAGATGTCTTAAAACTCGCAACTTATCATTCTCTTTGTGATGATGCTATAAATAGAGACTGTATATTAAATACTGAACAATCTTTAATTGGTTTTGTTGCTAAACATGGACGTCCTCTTCATATGGCAAAATTTACTAGGAGCGCTTTAACAATAGGAATATATAATCAAGAGATAGATATAAAATCTTTATATGCCTGCCCATTACCCAATAATAATGGTGTACTTTTTGTAGATAGTAAAACTTACTATGAATTTAGTCCTAAAAAACAAAAAATCGCACTAAGGTGTGCAGAGCTTGCAGAGCACATTATCAAAACCAATAAAGATACAAAACGACTTGAAATAATTGATAGATGGTTTAATTGGATAAAGAATATAACTCCTCCTGTTGATATAAAAATCATTTTGGAATCTATCTGTAACTCTCTTTCCTTATCTCAAGGACTTGTGGCTATTAATAGTGGAGATGATAAATATCAGATATTGGCAGTTACTGGGGTAAGAGAAGAAAAATGGCTCTTTAAGCCTATTCATATAGAAAATGGACTCGTAGGATGGATGTTCAGAAATAAACGTGACCTATTTTTATTTAGATCTAAAGGAGTAAGAGAACAGTCGTTTTTCATCAGACGTAGAGAACCATTTAAGTTGGAGCCCTTGGTATATGGCTTTTTTCTTTCATTTACTGAAAAATCCTATGCATGGATATTTACAGGCAATATAGATGCAACTGTTTTACCAAATAATCCTTCAAAGATATTTGAACCATATTTACGCTTAATTTTAAGAGATAATTAAGGGGTATAAGATGGGATTGGGAGGAATAAAAAGCTTTATCCAAAAAGACATGGCAATGGATCTTGGAACTGCTAATACTCTAATATATGTAACAGGTAAAGGAGTAGTCCTTTCTCAACCTTCTATTGTAGCTAGGTCTACAGAAAATGGCCAGATTTTTGCAGTGGGAGAAGAGGCTAGAAAATATTGGGGAAGAACTCCCAAAGGTATTGAAGCAGTAAAACCATTAAAAGATGGAGTAGTAGCAGACTTTGATGCAACTAAAGCACTCATTCAAGTACTATTGGCAAAAGCACAACAAAAAGGCTCTAAAGGGCTTTTAACACCAAGAATTGTAATAGGTGTGCCATCTTTGATCACTCAAGTAGAAAAAAAGGCCGTTCTTGACGCAACAAAGGATGCAGGAGCCAAAAAAGTATTTCTAATTGAAGAGACAATGGCAGCAGCAATTGGTGCAGGACTAGATATATCTAAAGATGAACCATGTATGATAGTAGATATTGGCGGAGGCACAACAGAAATCGCTGTTATCAGCAATTTTTCATATATAGCATGTCATAGCTTAGCAGTAGCAGGTGATGAAATGGATGAGGCTATAGTGAGATTTTTGCGAGAAAGGTTTAATATTGAAATAGGACTTACAATGGCAGAAGAAATAAAATGGCAAATTGGTGCTGCTACAAGAGAAAGTGCTCAACTTTTAACCCCTCAAGAGATAAGAGGTAAAGATATTGTTAAAGGTATACCCACCACTATTTTATTGGATCCTTGCGAACTATATACAGTTTTTGGAGACATATTAGAAGAAATAAGTAAAGGTATATATAAACTATATAATAACCTTGAACCACAAGTTAAATCAATTATTGAACATAAAGGTATATTATTAACAGGTGGAGGTGCACTGTTAAAAGGCTTATTACAATATCTTGAAGATAAATTAAAGATAAAAATCAAACTAGCATCACAACCTTTGACTACCGTAGTAAATGGTGCAGGAACAGTTGCTGAAAATCTAAAAAATTATAAAAAGTTATTTGTAAACTAGGGTAAAACTATGAATTTAGAAAAAGAACTTGATCTAGCTAAAGAAGCAGCTTTAAATGCTGGTAAAATACTAAAGGAACTATATTTAAAACCACATCAAATAATCCATAAAGGAGAAATAGATTTAGTTACAGAAGCAGATATAGCAAGTGAAAAAACAATAAAAGAAATATTAAACAAAAGTGTAATAGCCCCTATCTTGGCTGAAGAATCAACAGATATAAAACTTACTCAAAATAAGACTATGTGGATAGTAGATCCTCTAGATGGTACAACAAATTTTGCTCATGGATTTCCCTGGTTTTGTGTATCCATTGCTTTGTGGGATAAAGACAATCCTTTAATAGGTGTAATATATCTACCTATATTTAATGAATGTTTTTGGGCAATAAAAGGATTGGGAGCCTTTTTAAATGGCAAAAAAATAGAAGTATCAGATACCAGCCTTCTTAATAGCGCCCTTTTAGCAACAGGATTCCCATATGATGTTAGAAAATATCCAGATAAGGTAATAGCTGCCTTAAAAGATATGATAGTAAAATGTCAAGGTATAAGACGGGCAGGAGCTGCAGCAATTGATATGGCTTATGTAGCATGTGGAAGATTGGATGGCTTCTGGGAAATAAAATTGAAACCCTGGGATACTGCCGCAGGATTACTTTTAATTCAAGAAGCTGGAGGCAAGGTTACAGATTTCTCAAATAACAAATATAATCCTTGGATAAAAGAGGTACTGGCTTCTAATAATAAAATTCATAAAGAGATGGTGGATGTTCTTAAAAGATTTCATCAAAATTATGAGTAAAAAGGATTTAAACTATGAGCACATATCAGTTTATAAAATGTCCTAAATGTGGTTTTGAAATAAAACAATATAAAAATCCAACTCCAACGGTAGACATTATAATAGAAATTGATAATAAAATAGTTTTGATAGAACGAAAAAACCAACCTTATGGATGGGCCATACCTGGAGGTTTTGTTGACTATGGAGAATCATTAATAGAGACGGCTATAAGAGAAGCTAAAGAAGAAACAGGTCTTGATGTAGAAATTATCCACCAATTAGCCACATATTCTGATCCAAATAGAGACCCAAGAGGACATACAATTTCTACAGTTTATATAGCGAAAGCAAAGGGTACCCCTAAAGGTGGAGATGACGCTAAAAGGGCACAGTTATTTGACCCTCAAAACTTACCGTCTCCAATATGTTTCGATCATAAACAAATTATAGAAGACTATTTGGAATTTAAACAAACAGGAAATATTTCAAGATTATTTTGAGTTATTAAATATTTTATCATTTACTGATTAGCTATTCATTACTTAATACAGATTGATCCCCACCTGCATCTTTAGCTTGGTAAACTGCTTCTTCAGCCCTTTTTATAAGGTCCTCTAGATCCTCTTCTAATGATTTATCTTCTCTTCGTACAAACTTAGCAATTCCAATACTAAAACCTATATCAGGAAGAACCTTTTTAAGAGCAGATCTAATACGTTCTACAATTTGAATGACTTGGGGAGTATCTGTCTGAGGAATTAATATTGCAAATTCATCACCACCATATCTAAAGGTACTATCTACATGTTTTCTTGTACAATTTTTTATAACTTTTGCTATATTTTGTAAAAGTCTATCCCCTTGTCTTGAACCTTTTTCTTTATTATAAAATTTAAATCTATCTACATCTATCAACACTAAAAAAAATGGATAAGATTGACGATCTGCTCTTTTGGCTTCTTCAGTAAATTTTCGCTCAAAAAAATGTCTATTATATAAATTTGTTAAAGGGTCTTTTATTGAAAGCCTTCTTAATAATATTCTTAATTGCCGTTCTTTTATGAGCCTGTTTATTTTTGCCTCTAATTCATCTAAGTTAAACGGTTTTTGAATAAAATCGCTTGCCCCAGCCCGAATTACATCTGTATATCTATAACTATTTGTATATCCAGTAATGACTATAATATCTGTATCTGGCCAGTTATGTTTTACCTTTTTTATTAGCTCCATGCCATCCATTCCTGGCATTAGTAGGTCTGTTATAACAATGCTAAATTTCGATTTATCTAATTCTGCTAGGGCGTTAAGTCCATTTGAAGCCGTTACTAAGTTAAACCCTAATGTGCTGATATATTCTTTTAATAGAGTTAAAATAGTTGGATCATCATCTACTATTAAAATATTTTGATCTTCTGGAGATAACTCTTTAGAAAAAGATGCTAATTCCTTCTCCCACCAAGAATCAAAATTATCTAAATCGTCATTTGTCATTTTTTTTCTTAAATGAATCTTATTCTCAGTCCCTTTAGATGAAATGGACATGATTAATTACTCCAACAAGATTACCCTCTCTATCTATTACCTTTTACTCCTATTAAAAGATGAAAAAATGATTTAGTCTACTCCTTTTT
>JAMONC010000251.1 GCA_027066725.1 Desulfobacterales bacterium | reverse complement strand
ATAAAATAAAAAACAGTTACATCATCCAAACACAACAAAAAGCCCTTCAGTTTCTTTTAAGTTATTTCTTATTATATGACCAGCTAGGTCAAACAGCTTATCCGCTTTATCTAATACTACAGAATCTGCTGTAGATACAACGCCATCATGTTCTTTTAGTAACCTTTCAGGAGAGGCTACAGGATAGGCGTTTCCTTTAAGTCCATAATTACTTAACCAATAATTTATTCTAGTTGAAAGCTCTCCACTTTTAGATATTGGCTTATCTAAATAAAATATCACGGTTTTTACATCTAGCTCTTTTAAAAAGGAAAATATCAATTCACAAGCCTTTTTAGTTAGCTCTGTTGGACGAAAGCTCCTAAAAACCCTACTTATATCCCTTATAAATCCATCATCTGCTAATACTAACGGTTTTCTTTTTAGTGCGCTTTCTAGGGTGATAAGGACATTATATCCATCTATTGCCAAATTTTTGCCTTTTAATTCTAAGGGCGATAAACATTTTTTCTTTCTTATAGCACTTATTCTTTTACTAAAGACCGAACGCATTAAGATATCTCGCTCTCTTTGGTGAAGTTGATAGTGATCTCCTACAAACTTTAAAGCACTATCCCTAGGATAGCCTCTTTCTAAAAGAAAACGAAAATCACTACTTGCGGGTATTAAAAGTTTTATACGAATTGGATGTGGTCTCATTTTTTATATTGCCTAGTTTTATATTGGTATTTATTATAACTCTATTATGAAAGAGATTCTCATTTATCCACATAAAATTTTAAAAACTAAGGCGGAACCTGTAAAAAATATAAATCAAGAATTACAGGACTTAATAGATGAGATGCTTGAAACCATGTATAAAGCCCCAGGGATAGGGCTTGCTGCTAATCAAGTAGGTGTTTTAAAACAACTAGCAGTTATTGATCTAACAGAACCTGAAGAAAATAAAAAGAATCCAATTATACTTATAAATCCCAAGATTATTGCATGGGAAGGTGAAGAAATAGCAGAAGAAGGCTGTCTTAGTGTGCCAGATTATAGAGCTCCTGTTAAAAGGGCTGCTAGGATACAAGTTGTTGGTTACGATAGAAATGAAAAAGAGATTTCAATAGAAGCAGAGGGACTCTTAGCAAGATGTATTCAACATGAACTTGACCATCTACAAGGATATTGTTTTGTTGATCGTTTAAGTCCTGTAAAAAAAGCACTTTTTAGAAAAAAATGGGCAAAGCTAAGGGCTCAGGCAGAAAAAGAGAAAAAATATTCCAGTAAATAATTCCTAATAATTAAAAAAATGTTTAAAAAAGACTCTATTAAGATATTTTTTATGGGTACCCCTGAATTTGCCGTACCTTCTTTAGAAGCACTTGCAAAAGAAGGTTATAATATCGTAGGGGTTGCAACCCAGCCAGATCGTCCAAGAGGAAGAGGAAGAAAACTTCTTCCTTCACCTATTAAAGAACTAGCTATAAAACTAAATCTTCAAATTTTTCAGCCAGAAAAGGCAAAAGACCCTAATTTTATAGAAGAAGTAGCTAAACTTGAACCAGATTTTATTGTAGTAGCTGCTTATGGGCAAATTCTTACACAAAAACTTTTAGATGTTCCTAAGATTATGCCTATAAATGTTCATGGTTCTTTACTCCCTAAATATAGAGGTGCCGCTCCTATTCAGTGGGCAATTATAAATGGGGAAACAGAAACTGGCATAACCATCATGAAGATGGATGCTGGTATGGATACAGGTCCAATTTTACTTCAAAAAGCCTTAAGAATAGATCCTTTTGAGAATTTTGGAAATCTATATAATAGAATGGCTAAATTAGGCGCAGAAGCATTATTAGAGGCAATAGATGGTATCTTAGCTGGTTCTATCACCCCTAAGGAACAACCTAGTGAAGGTGTAAGCTATGCACCTCCAATAAAGCGCGAAATGCTAAGAATTAATTGGGAAAAAGATGATGCTCAAAAAATCGTAAATATAATAAGGGCATTTGATCCAAAACCTGGTGCATATACCATATATGAAAATGAAAGATTAAGGCTTTATAATGCCTTTTTTGTGCCAGATAAAGAGCTTAAGCAAAAGGAATTACAGGCATCTTCAGGTACAGTAATTAGAGCAGATGATAATGCGCTCATAATCAAAGCCATAGGAAGTGGTGCTGTTGGTATAAAAGAGCTTCAGTGGCCAGGCAAAAAACGGCTTTTTGCGGCAGATTTTTTAAGGGGACGTCCTATCCCAGTTGGTTATAGGTTTAAATAGTGAAGATTGGTGCACGTAGTCTAGCAGTTAAGATCTTATCTTCTTGGCATACTACCCCTGCTAAAAAAAGAGAATTTCTATCTGATATATGCAACAAAAGTATTCAAAATAGCCCAATAAATCCCAAAGATAAAAATCTGGTCTATCAGTTATGTCTTGGTACTGTAAGATGGCTATATCTGCTCGATTGGCTATTAGAAAAAAGGCTATCTAAGCCTTTAAAAAAACTGCCTATAAAAGTAAGGGCGACATTAGAAATAGGGCTCTATCAGATACTTTTTTTGGATAAAATACCTTTATTTGCAGCAATAAACGAGGCTGTTGAAATAGTTAAACATGATAAATCTTGCAGATGGGCTAAAGGCTTAGTTAATGCTGTTTTAAGAAGGTGTATTGAATATAAAGAAGAGATAAAATCTAGTAAGCCCTTTGGACTAGAGCCAAATTCTATAGAAGGTATTTCTATTTTAACCTCTCATCCTACATGGATGGTAAAAAAGTGGGTTAATAGATTAGGAACGCAAAAAACACAAGAGTTATGTAATGCAAACAATCTAATTGCCCCCCTTTCTATAAGGGTAAACACATTAAGATGTAGTAGAGATGAATTATTTAATCTCCTTAAAGAAGAAGGGCTTTTAGTAAAAAAAGGTAGCCTTTGTCCAGATGCCCTTTTAGTTCTTAATTGTAAAGGCAATGTCTATAACCTTAAGGGCTTTAAAGAAGGATATTTTCAAGTTCAAGATGAGGCTGCTCAACTTGTCTCTTATTTGCTTAATCCCAAAAAAGGGCAAAAAATATTAGATGCTTGCGCAGGTGTTGGAGGAAAAACTACTCATATTGCCCAATTAACATCAGATAATGCTGAGATATTAGCTGTTGATAAGGATTCAAATAAATTAAAAATTCTAAAAGAAAATATTAATAGGCTAGGTATAAAATCCATATTAATTTATACACTAGATAGATTTATAAAAGATTATAAAGATAAAAAATCATGCTTTGATCGTATATTAATAGATGCTCCTTGTTCTGGTTTAGGAGTTATAAGAAGGCATCCTGACATAAAATGGAATAGAACAAAAGATGACATCGCCTTTTTATCTAATATTCAATTTGATCTTTTGTGTAATTATTCACAATTTTTAAAAAAAGACGGAATATTAGTATATTCTACTTGTACGCTTGAACCAGAAGAAACGATCGAAGTTATTGAGCGCTTTTTAAGCTCTTCTATAGGTAAAAATTTTTCTCTATTTACACCTAAAATAGATTTATTAAAAGATTTAAAACTCCAAAATGGAATGTGTTATATATACCCTACTACCTCACCTCAAAGCTGTGATGGATTTTTTATAGCTTGTCTAAAGAGAAACTAATTGCTTGCACTTTTTAGCCTTTTAGTAGGATTATTTTTCTTTTTATTTTTGCTAGCCTTACTACTTGAAGCCATAAGCTTTTGTTTTTTCATCTTTTCTATTAATGTAGTCCTATTCATCTTTAAAAGCTTTGCCGCTCTATTTTTTATCCATCCTGTCCTTTCTAATGCCTGTAAGATCAAAGCCTTTTCTATTTGTTCAACTGTTTTGCTAAGAGAAAGTCCTTCATCTGGAATTGTAGGAACAGGAACGTTTATACCAGTACAGAATTTTCTACCACCAGCCTTTAAAATATGCTCTGGTAGGTCTTTGATTGTTATTTTAGGTCCACTTGCAAGGATAATAAGACGCTCAATCATATTTTCTAATTCTCTTACATTACCAGGCCAATCATAAGAACAAAGACACTCCATGGCATCTGGTTCAATAGCCTCTACAGGCACCTTCTTTTTCTGCTGAAACTTTTCAAGAAAATGCTGAATTAAAAGGGGAATATCACTTCTTCTTTCCCTTAAAGGTGGAATATGAATTGGAATTACATTAAGTCTATAAAAAAGATCTTCCCTAAATCGTCCTTGCTTAACAGCTTCTTCTAAATCTACATTGGTAGCAGCAACAACTCTTATATCTACCTCTATTGTTTTTATCCCGCCAACCCGCTCAAACTTTCTTTCTTGAAGAACGCGTAGTAGCTTTACTTGTAAGGCGGGGCTCATCTCCCCTATTTCATCTAAAAATATAGTTCCATGGTTTGCCAGTTCAAATCTACCAATACGAGTCCTTATAGCATGGGTAAAAGCCCCTTTTTCATGTCCAAAAAGCTCGCTTTCTAAAAGTTCTTCTGGAATCGCAGAACAATTTATTGGAACAAATGGCTGCTCCCTTCTTTCACTTGCATAATGTATCGCATGAGCTATAAGTTCTTTTCCTGTACCACTTTCACCTGTAATAAGGACTGTACTTTCTGTATCTGCAACCTTTTCTATAAGATCAAAGACCTTTTGCATTGCATCACTTTTTCCTACAATACGATCAAAACCATATTGAGTTCTAAGCTGTTTTTTTAATACTTGATTTTCTCGTCTTAAATTTCTGACCTCTAAAGCTCGATCTATTACAACTAAAACCTCTTCTGTTTTTACTGGCTTAGTTAAGTAATCATAAGCACCTAGTTTTATTGCCTCTACAGCATTTTTAATAGTTCCATAACCAGTTACAATAATGCATATACTTTCTGGAGAATTTTCTATGACAAATTTAAGAACCTCCATCCCATCTTTTCTAGGCATTAAAAGGTCTGTTAGAATCACATCAAAAAAACGAGTTCGAAGTAGTTCTATAGCCTCCTGGCCATCGCTTGCAGTATCTACAGAAAAGCCCTCCTCTTTAAGGAGTTCTGCCATACTAAGCCTTACTTCTGGTGTATCATCAACAACCAGAACACATTCATTGCGCATCCCTCTGATCCCTCCACATATCTTTTTATAACTCTAAGATAAAAACCTTTATAAAAAATTAGCCTATCTATAAGTAAAATGTCAAATCTTTAATGCCATTTTTTTGACATTTTTATTTTTTATAAAATAATTAAGGGATTCTTTAAGTATTTATTTAGGGTATAAGATTAGGATTAGATATAAGATTTCATTTTTCTGACACAGCTTTTATATTATTTTCAATGGAAGTTAAAAGATGGGTTACAGTTTCATTTTTAAAAGCATCTTCTATCCAACAAAGACTCAAGTGAAGTTTACATGCATAAGTTAAAAAGAAAAATCCTATTCCAGGAGGATATGTCACCATCTGACGCTGAAAACATGCAACAACAGGACAGCCTAAAAATTCTGTCTTTTGGCCTGGTACATCGCTGATATGACATAGCCCTGTATTTGAAAATAGAAATGAGGCAATCTTTCCCTGAAAAGTCTTTTTTAAAAACCAGTGATGTATCTTCCTTGGAAGATTTTGGGCAATATTAAAAGCTGCGTGTATGCCTTGTTGATTGTTATAAGATATCTGCTCAACAATCTTTGATCCTATTATCCTAGCGAGTTGCAATAAATTACTATTTTGTATTTGCTTAAAATCTACATATACAAATGCAAAAGTAACTAAATTCCCCAAAAGAGGCTCTTTTGCACCAGGTGCCCTTAAGTTAATAGGAATAGGCACAAAATAGCCACTATTAATAGGAATAGAATCCATTATATTAAACATATCTTTTATAATAACAGAGGCAAGAAGAGCTGTTTCTCCAAATATAGGATGAATCCTTTTAGCAACCCCTCTAAATTTTTGACTTTCTTCCTTATTAAACTGTAAATATTTACCCTTTAAAAAAGGGGCTTTAGTTAATGAGGTAGAACATGGAATTGTTATATTAGCCTTACCAATATTTTTAATACAAGGATGTATACCTTGGGCATGTTTAATATTTTTTATTAGTGACTTAGCTTCCTTTTTACACCATATATTACTAGTAATTGGCTTAGGGTCTTTTAGCCTAGAAATAAGTAACTCCCCTCCTCTTATATCAGCTAAAAGTTGGTGCCAAGTAATTGAAAGATAGGTCTTTGACTCACTTTGTATGATATCTAAGGCTATAAGAGGAGGATTAGATGGAGAAATTGCAGTATTTATCCGTTTATCAAAAACTTGAGTATAATCATTACCTTTATGCCAAAAGATATGAGGCTTAATAGGGGCATCTAAGTATTGCCAGAAGCTTTTTTTAAGAAGGGTTCTTTTTAAACGAAATCTAAGGGCAGGTTCTATATCAATCCACTTTTTTATACGTTCTTCAAATACCTCTTTGGGAAACGAACCTTCAAGATGAAGGATTAATTGAGCAACATTTCCTGCTAGGCCACAACACTTTTGGTTGTAGTCTAAGCTATCAATTAATACATCAACGCCTTCTATAGGCCTATCACTCATAGGCAAATAATCTTTTATGGTTCAACTTCAACCATATCTGGATCTGTAGTGATCTCTCTAATCTTTAAAATTCCTTCTCCAAATAAAGTAGTCTTTAACCAATCTACTGCAAGTTTTAATGCTTCTATATCGTCCTCTTTTACCTTTTCTACTCGTTCTGGTTCTATTACATATATCTCTAAGAACTTAGAATTTAATACAAAACGTCTAAATTCATCTACATTGTAACAGCCCATAAAAAACATCTGCAAAGTTTTATCAGGTATCTGGCAAAATGGTCCTAGAGATTTTCTTTTTAAAATAAGCTCTACCCAACCGCTATTTACTTCATCATAGGGTTCTAACCCCTGATTTTCTCTCCACTGTCTAACAGTCCATGTCTTTTTACTGTTTAATCCCTCACAGTGATCTTCTTTTATTATTGCAAAAAATTTTTCATCACTTGAGGCATCTTTATTGTGAAAAATACCCGCACCTATAGGATAATATCTACAAGTAGAAGGACGATCTTCATAAATCTTGCAACCATTTTCTTTATCTAAAAATGGACAAGGGCTTCCTTCTTCATCCTCTAACATCTTAAGAACAGGAATAGGAAGTTCTGTATTTTCAATAAATCCTAGAGTAGTATAAATAGCTAAGAAATCATTTGAATTAAGATCTAAACGTTGCTTGAGTCTAATCACATCATAAGGTGTAAGCATAATGTATGCATCATAACAACATCTTGTAAAACATGGTAGATCTTTAGAACATTCAAAATTAAAGGTATCATCTAAATTTAATCTAACAGGAACTATGGGACCTTTTTTACCTTGATATCTATACTTAAACTTATACTCACGCATTTTATTAATCCTTTTTCTTTATTTATCTGAAGGGATAAATCCTTCTGGTTCATAACCCGGTATTATTTTAAATATGCCAGGTAATTCTCTATAATTTTCTTCAAAATCCAATCCATAGCCCACTAAAAAACCCCTAGGTATATCAAAGCCTACATAGTCTACAGATATTGGAACTCGTCTTCGTTCCTTTTTATCTATAAGACAACATATTTTAACTGAAGCAGGCTTATGTAATTTTAATACTTCTTCTAAATACTGCAAAGTAAGCCCTGTATCTACTATGTCTTCCACTACTAAAACATCTTTATCTTCAATATTTAATTCTATATCTTTTGTAATCCTAACTTCACCAGAAGACTGCATTAAATTACCATAGCTTGCCAAACGCACAAAATCTATCTGCAAAGGGATTGAAATCTCTCTTATTAAATCTGCCATAAATACAAAAGCACCTTTTAATATGCCAATAACAACCAATTTCTTTTCTTTATAATCTTTACTAATCTGTTTCCCCAGCTCTTTTACCCTTTTTTGTATTTCTTCTTTAGAGACAATCTGTTCTAAATTGTCTTTTGTTGCCATTCCATAATACCCCATATTTTATAGTTAATTTTATTGTAAGCCAAATTACAGGACATTTAGCTATGATTCAACTTTAAATCAGAAAAATTTTTCTTGTTATCTAAATGAAAAATCCTCCTCCACCAAGATATTGGCTTAAATAAAATAATAAATTCTTTTTGCACACCTTTTGTAATTCTACCAAATAATCCGCCTAATATACACCATTTTTTTACGTTTCTATTTTGTTGGGAAGAATATAAAAAGCTAATTGCCCTATAATTTTCGTTTTTATTCCAATAATGTCTATAAAGCCCCCATAAAAATTTAGTATAACCTGCATTTGAAGTTCTTTTTAATTCTAATATATGAAATATTGAACCATACATCAGATCAATTTCTGGAATATCAAAGGGATTTATTTCTGGAAAAGCAAACCAATAACATTGTTTAACCCTTTTATAATTAAAAAGCGGCCATATTCTACATTTCTCATAAGTAATTTGTTCCTTATTATTTGTCTCTGTTTCGATTTTAGAAAAGAAAAGAAGCCTCCAAGAACTTAATATGCTACCATCATTGAATCTTTGCTTATCATGTGAGAAACAACTCCATATAAAATAATAAGAAGAAAGATTTGGTGCATTCTTAAAGCCAATAAGGGGCCATAGCTGCATATTTAATGAGTTGTTATCCTTGCTATATCTTATAAATGGCCAAGGAGCTTCAACTTCTGTTAAATTATCATCAGGATTATTGGCTATCCTAAAAAATGGCCACAAAAAGCTTTGACTTGTAAAATTACCTTCTACTTGTTTGGCATAAAAAGGAAGCAACATCCACTGATAGGACCTTTTGGGATTTTTAAGATCTTTTTTCTCTAGAAAAAAGGGCCATAATATAAAACGCTTCTCCCATTTGCCAGGACTTACTATATGCTCATAAAGAGGCCATATCTTTATTCCATGTTCATCTGGTCCTTTTATATAGGAGAAAAAAGGCCAAGGCATTGTAATTCTATAATTTTTACCCCAAACAGATTTTGTATAAAGAGGCCATAATATAAATCTTAATTTATCTAAACCATAGTGGTTATATATTGTACCATATAAAGGGAATATTCCCCAAAAAGATTCACCTGTTTTAGTCTTTCCCCAAAATATAGGCCAGTAAAACTTTGTATATTCATTCTTTTTATTGGAAGCGGTTTTCTGACTATTTCCTCTAAAAAATGGAACCAAATACCAAGAAGATTCCCCGTTTTCTGACTCCCATTTACCTAGGGGATAGAGATATAAAAATCTTTCTTTCTTTTTTGTCTTTTTCCAAGAAAAAAGAGGTTTAAAAAGCCAGCCTTCTTGGTTATTGGAATGATAAAAAGTAAAAAATGGACCTAAGAATTCAACTACCCAGGTATCTTTGCTTTTATTTGAAGCAATATAAAATAATGGAGAAAGATTAAGATGCCATGTTAAAGAAAAGTTATTCCTTTGACTATTAGCCCAGATATTTCTAGGGCTTATAAAGATCAATATGCACAAGCAATATAATACTATGTATCTTTTTTTAATAAAAAACATAGGAAAAATTATCTAACAGCAGCACCAACTACTGTTCCTAAAATAGTAACTGGTACCTGTTCATTTAATCCCTGAGCTGCCTTATCAACATTATGAAGTGTCTTTTGAGCTTCTTTATACAAAGAATCATCAGTTAGTAGTTTGCCAAGAGTTCCTTTTCCACTATTTAAGTTCTTAGTAAGCTTATCTAAATTATTAACAGTATCTTTCAGCTTATCATAAATATCTTCACTATATATTAACTTACCTAAAGTACCCTCACCATTTTTAATCCTATCAGCAATTATATTTAGTGAAGCAACTGTTCTCCTTAAGGTTGCCATGGTATCTTTTAATTGCATATAAATAGTATCATCTGTTAGAAGTTTCCCTATAGTCCCTTTTCCGTTATTCAGATTATTTGCTACTTTATTTATTGAAGTAATAGTATCTTTTAACTGATAATACAAAGAATCATCAGTTAGTAGTTTGCCAAGAGTTCCTTTTCCATTTTTTATTTCAGCAGTAATTACTTTTAAGGATTCCGTGGCACTTCTTATATTATTTAATGTTTCTTTTATATTTTTTTCTCCTTCTTTTGATCCTATAGTTTTAGCTAGACTATTAGCAATACTTTTAAAATCTTGAAAAACAGGTCCCATATCTACAAATAATTCATCTAGATCTTCTGGTCTAATAACTTTTGTAATTCTACCTCCTGGCGAAAGGACACCTTTGTCGAGATCTCCTTGATGTATTTCGACATATTTGTCGCCTAAAATTCCCTTTGTTCTAACCCAAACTGTAGCATTTTTAGCTATCTTGTATTTATTATATATAACTAGACAAACTTTTGCTTCTCCATGATATAATTTTATTTTTCTTACATACCCAATGGGGATGCCTGCCATTTCAACCCTAGAATTAGGCGCAAGTCCTGATGCAGTATCTACAACAAAACAAAGAGAATATCCTTTCTTTGCAGAAAAATTCTCTCCTGCTAACCTAAAACTCATATATCCAAGAACTATAAGAGCAATTAAAACAAAGATGCCAACCTTTATTTCTGTACGAGGACATTGGGTTGCCATCTCTTCCTCCTTTTAAGGTTATGCCTCTTGATGTCTTAAAAAACCTTCTAAAAACTCTTTTAATACTGGATGATCAGTATTTTTTATCTCTTCTGGTGTGCCTTGGACTGCTATGACACCTTGACACAAGAAGGCTATATTATGTGCAATTCTAAAAGTGGACGCCATATCATGACTTATAACAACGCAGGTTAAATTTAAGTTTTTTTGAGTCTCTATAATCAAATGATCTATCTTTTTTGTCATTACAGGATCAAGTCCTGTGGTAGGTTCATCAAACAGTAAGATTTCTGGATCTAGAGCTATTGCACGGGCAAGCCCAGCTCTTTTTTTCATACCTCCAGAAAGCTCTGAAGGCATTTTATGTGCGTGTTCCTCAAGACCTACTAATGCTAATTTTTCCTTAACAATTTTTTGAATCTTTTTTTCTGGTAGGCGTTTGTGTTCTCTTATAGGAAAAGCTACATTTTCTCCAATAGTTAATGAATCAAATAGTGCTGCATCTTGAAACAACATACCAAATTTTTTTCTTATAGCAAAAAGCTTCTTATCTGAAAGTTTTGTAATATCTACTCCATCTACTAAGATTTGACCTGAATCAGGTTTAATAAGTCCTAACATATGTTTTAATAAAACACTTTTTCCTCCACCACTTTGCCCTAAAATAACTGTAGTTTTCCCTTTTGGGATATGAAGATTCACTCCCCTAAGTACATGTTGTGTATTAAAGCTTTTATGAACGTCTATTAAGTCAATCATAGAAGAAATAATTACATAATCTACATCAATAAAGATGTCAGTATGTAGTCTCCAATTAATATGGCAATAGAAGCTATTACAACAGCATGAGTAGTTGCCTCTCCAACTCCTTTTGCTCCTCCTTTTGTGTGGTACCCTTTATAACAGCCAATTAAAGCCAAAAGTAATCCAAATACTGCTGCCTTTATAAGACCATCTGTAATGTCTCGGAGTTGAACAATATCTATAGTCCTTTGTACGTATATGCCAGGATCAATCCCTAAAAGTTTTACTCCTATAATATATCCACCAACAATTCCAATTGCATCAGCAAGCCCTGTAAGAAGAGGCAACATAAGTATTGAAGCCCATATCCTTGGAACAATTAAATATTGTAAAGGATCTACTGCCATAGCAGCTAAAGCATCCATTTGCTCTGTTACCTTCATGGTACCAAGCTCTGCTGCCATTGCAGAGCCAGCCCTTGCAGTTACCATAAGAGCAGTTAAAACAGGACCCAATTCTCTTGTCATAGATAGAGTCACTGTTGCTCCTAAAAGAGACTCTCCACCAAATTTTTTAAAGCCATAATATCCTTGTAAGGCTAACACCATACCTGTAAAAAGGCCTGTAAGAAGAACTACAGGAACGGAATTAACACCTATAATTTCCATCTGTTTTATTAAATTTCTAATTCTAAAAGGAGGAGTAAAAGTCAAAATGATGGTTTTGGCCAACATAACGGCCATACCACCCATTTCACCTAAAATATTTATAGTTATTCGACCTAAAAAAGTTATAAATGTTTTCACAGGCCTATCTTATCAAAAAAATAAAAATTACACAATTTAATATATAGCTAAATATAAATATAGCAATACAAAAACATATTAATCTCTGCCTAATTTATTTAATCGGTTCTTTATGCATTTTTTATGCAACAATTATTCCTAACAACATTTTATTTTAAAAAATTACTATTTAATATTTATTCTAAAATCTTTCTAAAGAAAAATAAATAAATTTTTATTGCATCAGTAAGATAAATTGTTTTTAACAATATAGTCATATTAAAACAATCAAAAAGTTTAAGGAGGACTATTAATGCTTCATATTGAAGACCTATGGGTAGAGGTACATGGTAAAGAAGTACTTAAAGGTATAAATCTTCATATAAATCAAGGAGAAACACATTGTCTATTTGGAAAAAACGGATCAGGAAAAACCACTCTTTTAATGACAATAATGGGCTTTTCTGGATATAAAGTAAAACAAGGACGGATAACCTTTAAAGGAGAAGATATTACATATATGCCAACAAACCAAAGGGCAAAATTAGGTATAGGAATATCTTTTCAGCGCCCCCCAACACTTAGAGGTGTTAAACTTATTGACCTTTTAACAATTTGTGCAGGCTCTAAAGAGATCGGACAGGGCTTGGCTAAGCTATATGGCTTTGATCATTTTTTAGAAAGGGACGTAAATCTTGGCTTTTCTGGAGGAGAAATAAAAAAATCTGAGCTTTTACAATTACTTGCTCAGAATCCTGACCTTGTTTTATTAGATGAACCTGAATCTGGTGTAGATATTGAAAATCTACAGATTATTGCAGAGATGATTAGAAAACTTTTACAAAAAGATAGACGTAGAAATAGAACAAAATCTGGACTTATTATTACTCATACAGGATTTATACTAAATTATGTCACAGCAGATAAAGGTCATGTTATGCTTGATGGAAAGATTAGATGTGAAGGAAATCCTGTTGAAATATTCCAGGGTATCCAAAAATTTGGTTATCTTGAATGCGTACAATGTAACATGTAATAAGGAGGAAATAAATGGACGACCAGGAACTAATAAAGGCATTTAAGCCTGCTCCAGAAAAAGACTTCTCTAGCGAAGAACTTTCTGAAGATGAACTCTTAAGATTAAGACATGCTGGCATAGAACTAAATACAGATAAAAAGGCTGGAAGTTTTTTACAAATAAATCAAGCAGTAAAACACTGTCAAGCAGTACCTGAAGGCGTTGAAATACTTCCTATAAAAGAAGCTTTAAAAAAATATGATGGACTTAAAGACTATTGGTGGAAGGCGGTAGAAAAAGATAAAGATGCTTTTACTAAAGAGGCAGATCAAGATCTTGATAATGGATATTTTATAAGAATCAAAAAAGGAGCTGTTGTTAACTATCCCATACAAAGCTGTCTATACATAAGAGATGAAGGTATATCACAAAAGGTCCATAACATAGTAATTGTTGAGGAAGGTGCTAAAGCAAATATCATTACAGGCTGTACCACACACCCTCATCTAAAATCAGGGTTACATATAGGAGTATCTGAGTTCTTTATTGAAAAAGGGGCATATTTAATCTTTACAATGATTCATAATTGGGCAGAAGATGTATATGTAAGGCCTAGAACGGGTATTATCCTAAAAGAACGCTCAGTTTTTGTTTCAAATTATATCTCTCTTAAAGGAGTAAAATCTGTTCAAACTTTCCCTACAGCCTATCTAAATGGTGAAGGAGCAATGGCAAGTTTTAATTCTGTAGTGGTTGCTCCAAAAGGCTCTTCTTTAGACCTTGGCTCTCGAGTAGTACTAAATGCACCTAAAAGCAAGGCAGAAATTATCTCTAGGACAATATCTTATGGTGGTTCTGTATATGCACGAGGACACCTCATTGGAAAGGCAAAAGAGATAAAGGCTCATCTTGAATGTCAGGGACTTATGTTAAGTAAAAGCGGAGTCATTAGGGCAATCCCAGAGCTTGAAGCCCATGTTCCTGATGTAGATATGTCTCATGAGGCTGCTGTTGGAAGAATTGCTCAAGAAGAAATAGAATATCTTATGGCAAGAGGGTTAAGCGATGAAGAAGCTGTTTCTACTATAGTTAGAGGGTTTTTAAATGTTAAAATAGAAGGACTTCCTCCTGAACTAGATGATGAAATACAAGAAGTAGTAAAAGAATGTCAAAAAGGCATGTAATAAATAAAAGTTAAAAAAATCCGGGAGAAAAGAGTGAAGTTTGCGCTAGCACAAACCAATCCTACAATAGGCGCCTTTAGTGAAAATATACAAAAGATCTGTAACTTCTCGGAACAGGCAAAAAAAAATGGGGCTGATGTTGTAATATTTCCTGAATTATCTATATGTGGTTATCCTCCCAAGGATCTTCTTGAAAGGCAAGAATTTATAGAAGATAGTATAAAGGCCCTTTGGGAGTTAATTGATAAAATAAAAGGTATTACAGTAATATGTGGTGGTATTTCTAAAAATAATTCCGACGTAGGCCGTCCTATATTTAACTCTATATTTGTGTTTAAAGATGGTAAAATTCTACAACGAGGAGATAAAAGGCTTCTTCCAACTTATGATGTATTTGATGAGGCAAGATATTTTGCACCAGGGCAAAGAAGCTCATGGGTAAAAATCGGTGAAAAAAAGATAGGCCTTAGTGTTTGTGAAGATATATGGAACGATAAAGATTTATTTCCTAGACATCTATACCCTGTTGATCCTGTAGAAGAACTTTTTAAAGAGAAAGTTGATCTTTTTATAAACATATCTGCCTCACCTTTTAATTTAGGAAAACCAAAATTTCGAAAACATCTTCTTACTCATTTAGCACAAAAATATAGGAGACCTTTTTTCTATATAAATCAGGTTGGTGGACAAGATAGCCTAATATTTGATGGTAATTCTATGGCAGTAGATCATAAAGGAGAGCTTATTGCCCATGCAAGAGACTTTAAAGAAGATATCATCTTTGTTGATATAGAAAAACTTAAAGGAGAGACACACCCTACATCTAGTTGCGATGAAGAGGCCCTTTTAAAAGCCTTAAGTATTGGGCTTTTTGATTATATGAGACGAACAGGATTTAAAAAAATAGTTTTAGGGTTAAGTGGAGGGATAGATTCTTCTGTAACAGCTGTTATTGCTGTAAAAACTCTTGGGGCAGAGAATGTATTAGGAGTTTTAATGCCTTCTCCCTTTACCTCAAAAGAAAGTATAGAAGATGCTATGGGGCTTGCTAAAAATCTTGGTATCAAAACCATTAAAATACCAATCACTAATATCTTTAATGCCTATTTGAAAGAGCTTGCTCCTGTATTTAAAGGATATCCTACCGATACTACAGAAGAAAATATTCAGGCTAGGATACGCGGCAATATATTAATGGCAATATCTAATAAATTTGGCCATTTAGTTATTTCTACAGGCAACAAAAGTGAGTTGGCTGTTGGCTATTGCACGCTTTATGGGGATTTAAGCGGTGGATTTGCCCTTATATGTGATGTGCCAAAGACAATGGTCTATAAATTAGCTTATTTTTTAAATAGAGAAAGAGAAATAATCCCCCATAGAGTACTTATAAAGCCACCTTCTGCTGAATTAAGACCCAATCAAAAAGATCAAGATGAACTTCCGCCTTATGAGATTGTTGATACAGTAATCCATATGTATTTAGAACTTGGCGCATCTCCTGATGAAATTATCGCCAAAGGGCTTGATCCTGATCTTGTAAAAAGGGTTATAAGAATGATAGATAAAAGTGAATATAAACGCCAACAAGCCCCTTTTGGGCCAAGAGTAACAAGCAGAGCATTTGGTTGTGGAAGGCGTTATCCTGTGGCACATGGATATAAACTCTAACCTTTAGAGATTTAAAAATGAAAAAAGGTACTTATATTAGCGATATTGTAAGCCAAGGCATGGTAGATGGAATCTTTTGCATAGAATCAAGCAAGATACTTACAACTAAGAATGGAGATCCTTATTTAGCCCTTACCTTAATGGATAAAACAGGAAGTATTGAGGCAAGATTATGGGAATTACCTTCTAATTTTACCCCACCAGAACCAGGAAGTTTTTTTAAAATTACAGCAGAAGTACAGACTTTTCGAGATAATTTACAGCTAAAAATAATAAAACTTGAACCAATATCTCTTGAGTTAACAAATCCAGAAGAATTTCTACCTGTCACAAACCTTGATCGAGATTTTTTATGGAAAAAAATAAAAAGCTTTATAAAAACGGTACAAGACCCTGTTCTTCGTCCTGTTTTAGACTGGATATTTTCTGAGTTAGGCTATAAAAGGCTTATTTACAATGCCCCTGCAGCCAAAAAAGTTCATCATGCATATATTGGCGGTCTATTAGAACATACATTTGGAGTTACTAGGCTTGCTGATAAGATAGTAAAAATCTATAGCTACTTAGATAGAAATTTATTGATTGCTGGTGCATTATTACATGACGTTGGGAAAATTAAAGAGTTTAAATATGATAGTCCTCCCATAGATTATACTGATGAAGGACGACTAATTGGACATCTTGTACTTGGAACTAATATTGTAGACGAAGCATCTAAAAATGTTGGTATTTCTTTAAATAATCCTCGTATTATAGCTCTAAAGCACCTTATCTTAAGCCATCATGGACAAAAAGAGTTTGGAGCTGTTGTAGAGCCAATGACAGAAGAAGCTATTGTACTTTATATGATTGATGATCTAGATGCAAAATTAAATTATTTATATTCCTTAAAAAAAGAAATAGATAAAACAAATAAAGAACGTAGTTGGACCTCGTTCCAACATCTAATGGGTAGATATTTCTTCTTATCTCCTTTAAAAGAAGAGGTCGAAGGATTTAAAACTGTAGAATTAAAAGAAAGAGATATTTTTAAAAATATTCAATCTACCATTTGGTCCTTAGAAGATAAAAAAGATGATTCAGACTAAAAATTTATACACTCCTCCAGAAAAAATCATATCTAACATGATAAAAAAAGACAGACTTGCTCATTCTTTTTTACTTGTAGGACCTCAAGGATCAAAAAAGACAGAAAAAGCTATAGAACTTTCAAAGATTTTATTATGCAAAAATATAACTAAAAAAGATAACCTCTTAACTTATTGTGATAAATGCAGTTCTTGTCGTAAGGTAAATAGCTTTCTTCATCCAGATATGCATATAATTGAGCCAGAAGACGGAGTAATTAAAATAAATCAAATAAGAGAAATAAAAAGAATCTTATCACTTAAACCCCTTGAAGGGAAAAACCGAGTTTGCATTATATCTCATGCAGAAACCATGAGAATTGAAGCATCAAATGCTTTATTAAAAGTTCTTGAAGAGCCGCCCAACGGAGCATATATATTTTTAACATCTCCAAATGCAAGACTTCTTTTACCTACTATTGTTTCAAGGTCTATTATTTTAAGATGTAAGCCTAAAGATTTCTTAACACTTTTTGAAATACTAAAAGAAGAAATTCCTCAACTACCTACTGAGTTATATAATTTTTCTCTTCACCTATCTGAAGGCAATCTAGATAAAGCAAAAGTTTTCTTATCTCAAGAATTTCTTTTTTGGAGAAAAAAATTATTTAGTTATCTTTCTCATAAAAAAGCATGGGTCAAGGAACTATTTTTTTTAACTGAATATATGAGTCAAGATCAAGATATATTTAATAACTGCTTAGAATTATTAAAATCATGGGTAAGAGATGTCTTATTATTTAATAAACATGGTGCTTGTCCTAAAATTTTAAATCTCGATCTATTGGCTTTTATACAAGCTGGAAGTAAATTATATGAAACTAAAAGATTATATAAATTTATCTCACAATTAGACTTTGCTTCAGTTGCTATTGTACGGAATATAAATCTATCACTTTTTGCAGAAGCGTTATTAATAGAATTAAAAAAATAGAAAGGAACTGATAAAATTTTCTATGGCATCTAATATCTTACCTCCAGCATTAAAAAGAGTGGTAGAAAACCTATCTAAGCTTCCTGGAATCGGAGAAAAAACTGCTACACGCCTTGCTCTTTTTATATTAAGGTCTCCTGAAGACCAAGCAAAGGAATTAGCAGATTCTATATTAAACTTACATAAGAGCATAAGACTTTGTTCTATTTGTTTTACATTCTCTGATCAAGATCCTTGTCCAATATGTAGTAATCCCAAGAGAAATAAAGAAATAGTATGTGTAGTAGAAGACCCAGGGGATCTTTTAGCAATGGAAAAGGCAGGGGAATTTAAAGGGCGTTATCATGTATTACATGGTGTTCTATCTCCAAGAGATGGCATAGGCCCAGATGAATTAAGACTCTCTCAACTAAAAAATAGGATAGAAAAAGAAAAAATAAAAGAAATAATAATAGCTACAAGTCCTACAGTAGCAGGAGAGGCTACTGCTGCATATATCTCAAAAATACTTTCAGACACAGACGTTAAAATAACCCGCATTGCTTGTGGCATACCAATGGGAATGGATATAAAGTATGCAGACCCTGTTACCTTAAAAAGGGCTCTAGAGGCAAGGCGTCCTCTTTAATAATATATTATGAAGTATGAAATCCTTCTGGATCAATTTCTTAAAATTTACAGGTGTACTCCAAATAGGAAATACCTTTAAAGATATATGGTTTTATTTAGCCCTTTTATTAGCACTAATCTTTTATCTTTTTCTTTCCTTTTCTATCCCTCCTCATTTTACATTAAAAAATTCTATTCATTTTTTAAGCTCTCAATTTTTTCTAGTAGCTTTTCCTGAAGAATTCTTTTTTAGGGGTTTTTTAATACCTTATCTAAAGATAGAGTTTAAGTTAACCAACAGCTTTTTAGGTATAAGTATAGCAAACATTATCTCTGCCATCATCTTTTCGTGTTTCCATGTATTTTTTCATCCCATCTTATGGGCATTAGCTACATTTTTCCCAGCAATAATATTTGGCATTTTTAGAGAAAAACACAATTCATTATGGCCTGCCGTAATTTTACATTTTTTTTATAACTTAGGATATTATATTTTATGGGGGAAATAATTATAAAGATTTTACAAAGCTCTCACATAACTCTATATTGCTTAAAAAATGAAGATGAACATAACTGGCTAAACAATTTTTATATAAAAAGCCCTGGGTAGCAATTTTTTGTCCTTTTCTATCAAAGACTTCATATATGTTTATCTCTTTAGCCACATCTTTTTTACTATCTTCAATATCTAAAAATGAATAATGAAATTCATGTCCTTTTATAATAGTCCCTTTAGTAGCAAGAAAACAATCTTTTATAAATTTTACCTCTCTATACCCTAAAGCACTTAGACGATCTGACATCTTTGTCCAAAAAGGAAATATGCCAGAAAACTTAAAAACCTTTTCTTGAGATATTATCCCTTGAGATAAATAAATCATTCCCCCACACTCAGCATATACTATTTTATTATCTTCTATAAATTCCTTTATTATCCTTAAAAGCTCTATATTTTCAGACAACTCTTTTGCATAAAGTTCAGGATATCCTCCGCAAAGATATATACCTTGAGTTTTAGGAGGAAGTTTTTTATCTCTTAAAGGAGAGAAAATTTCTATCTTTACCCCTAAATTTTTTAGTAAATCTAAGTTAGCCTGATATAAAAAACAAAAAGCCTTATCCCAAGAAACAGCTATTTTCTTAGGAGTTTTAATCTTACCTTTTTTATAAACCTTATGTGTATTTACTTTTGGATCTTTTAAGCTTTTTGGTCCAGAATAAGATCTTCTTTTTAAAAGCTCATATAACTTGTCTATATTAAGACCCTTACAAATCCAATTAAAAAGCCTTTTTTTAAACTCATTAGAAAAAGGATTTTCTTCTGCAGTAACCAGTCCTAAGTGCCTTGAAGGAAGCACAATATTAGGATCTCTAGGCAAAAATCCTATAAAATCAAGGGATAAAGGCTTTAAGGCTTCAAAAAGGAGCTCTTTATGGTTCTTACTTCCTACATTATTTAAAATAACACCTAAGAATTCTAGCTCGGGATCAAAATCTATAAAACCTTTTACTAAAGCAGCAACACTTCTTGACATTGATTTAGCATTTACAACTAATAATACCTTTAAGCCAAGAAGTTTTGCTATTTGTGCAGAAGAGCCCTCTTCACTACTTCCACTTGCTCCGTCATATAGTCCCATAACTCCTTCAACTATACTTAAATCAAAGCCTTGACTTACAGAACTATAAAGTTCTTTAACTTTACTAGAAGATAACATCCAAGTATCTAAATTGTGTGAAGCTGTTCCTAAAATAAGACGATGTAGTCCTGGATCTATAAAATCAGGGCCTACTTTAAATGGACAAACTTTAACCCCTTTTCTCTTAAAGGCTTCCATAAGGGCTAAAGTGACTGTAGTTTTACCACAACCACTATTAGTTCCAGCTATTAATAATCCAGGATGAATAATAAAGTCTTTTCTTTCACTAAAATTTTTTGACATTCTTTCTTTTTATCACTATTTTTCTTTAATTGAAAAAACATTTTTTAAGGGGTGAAATACATGCCGATCTCTTTTTCAAATATTATGAATAAAACAAAAAATAGTGGTCGGCTAAATTTTATTAAAAACCCCCGTACACGTCTATTACTTTTATCTGTAGTTCCTATGCTAAGAATGGCAATAAAACAGCCAGTAAAAGGCTATGGCTGTGAACATGCTAGAGGTATTGCAGATGTAGAGACAATGGCTCGCTATAAGCTTCATCATACAAGAACAGGGTTTCAAAATCCATGGTTAGTTACTCAACCTGTTCATGGACAAACTCTACACGGCATAGGAAGAAAACCTCAATGGAGTGCACAACAAAAGATTGCTGTAATACCTCCTGCACCAGTTAACCTAGATATTGAAAAATTTAAAAAGATTTCAGAACCTGTAATATGTTTTATAGGCCATAGCACTGTATGGATAAAGATTGCAGGATTAAATATATTAACAGATCCAATCTTTGGAAGTCTATTTCCATTTTTCCCAAGGCTTCAACACCTACCTTTTAAAGTAAAAGAACTACCTAAAATAGATATAGTAATTATAAGTCATTCTCATAGAGATCATTTAGATATTCCTTCTTTAAAGGAAATAAAAGTAGATAGGTATATCGTTCCTCTTAGGTGTGGTTCAATAATAAAAAGACGTATAAAAAATACTCGTGTTACAGAATTAGATTGGTTTCAGGATTTATATCTCCATAACATAAGGATTACATGTCTTCCTGCTCAGCATTGGTCAAAACGAGGCGTTGGAGATACAAACAGGACATTATGGGCAGGATGGTTTCTTGAAGTTGAAGGTATAAAGATATTTTTTGCAGGTGATAGCGCATATTTTCCTTTTTTTAGAGAAATAGGCTCTAAGTTTGGACCTTTTGATCTTGCATTACTTCCTATAGGTGCTTTTGAACCAAAGTGGCTAATGGGTCCTGTGCATATGGATCCTATGGAGGCAATTTGCGCAGCAAAAGACCTAAGAGCTAAAAGATTTATTCCTATTCATTGGGGGACTTTTGATCTTGGAGATGAACCTGTAGATTTACCACCAAAGCTATTTTCTAAAGCCAGAGATGATGCAGGATTTTCAAAAGAAATTGCTCCTGTACTAAGACCAGGAGGACTATGGCGCTTTATGAGAGATGAGCCCCCTGAACCTAAATATCTATATGAATGGAGTTAAGATGAAAGAAGCAGAGAGAATCTCAAAGATTTTAGAAATACTAAAAAAAGAATATCCCGATGCTAAAATAGCACTTAACTTTAAAAATCCTTATGAATTACTAGTTGCAGTAGTCCTTTCTGCCCAGTGTACAGATGTAAGAGTAAATAAGGTTACACCTCAAGTATTTAAACGCTTTCCTGATCCAAAATCACTTTCTGAAGCAGAGCTTAGTGAAATAGAAGACCTTATTCGCTCAACAGGCTTTTTTAGAAATAAGGCAAAAAACCTCAAAAATGCATGTAAAATAATAGTAGAAAAACATGGTGGTAAAGTACCTGATACGATGGAAGAGTTATTAAATTTGCCTGGCATTGCAAGAAAAAGCGCAAATATTATTCTTTATAATGCCTATGGCAAAGTAGCAGGTATACCGGTTGATACTCATGTAAAAAGACTCTCTAAAAGACTAGGACTTAGTAAAGAAAAAGATCCTGTCAAAATAGAAAAAGATTTGATGAAGATTGTTCCTAAAGAAGATTGGGGGAAAATATCTTATAGATTAATTGATCATGGAAGAAAGATATGTACAGCAAGAAAACCAAAATGTGAAAAATGTCCTCTTTTTGATCTATGTCTTTATCCTAAAGAATTAACCTAAAAATAATGTCCTAAAAAAATCCCATAAGGCATATACAAGCCATATAATTCCACCTGCAAGAAGGAGTCTACCTAAAATCTTACCTATTAGCATAATTCTTTGATCAGTTTTTAAAGTCTCTTTAAAATCTTCTATTACCTCAGATGCTTGTATATCAAGGGCTTCAGCCTTTTCTTTTATACCAGCAAGTTGTTTTAAGTTATTAAAATCTTTTAACTTTTTAAGTAGCCATTGACTCTGATTTAACAATTCCATTGCCTTTAGACGAAGTCTTCTTGCCTTTGGAGAAAAAATCTGAGTAGAACAAATAAATTCAAGCTCTTTTTTTCTATTTTTTATTGTTGATATAATAGACTTTAAGATACTATAGCCTTGCTTTCTTAACTCTTGCCTAAAACTAGAGAGATATTCTGGTGCATTTATAAGATCAGCATAGCCCATATTAGATCTTTTTCCTCTCCAGTCCCTAAGTTTTATTTTATGAGACTCAACAAAATCCTTACCAAGAGCAGCTTCAAAATTTTCTATTAAAAAATCTGTCTTTTTAAGCTCAGACTCAATCCTTTCTTCTAATTCAGAAACTATGCTATTAAATTCTTTTACTACAGTCTTTATATAAGGGATTAAAAGTGGCTCCATAATAGCTGCAGTAAACCATCTTGGTAGGCTACTTAAGCGTCTTATCCCAGGGCCAATAAACTCTGAGCGGCGTCTTATAGAATATATAATAACCCTCCAATAATTACATGGAGCAGCACTTCCATCAGCATCTACAGCCTTAAATATAGCCTCTTCTGCCTTTTCTAATTCTCCTTCTAAAAGATATGCCCTTGCTAATAAAAGGGCACTATATGCTCTATGCATAGGAATTCCTGCATTTTTATATGCAGAAAGCCAAAGCGCTGTTGCCTCTTCAAGATTTCCAAAAGAGGTCTTGATTAGTCCCATAAGTATATAATAAACAGCTCCTGCCTTATCTGGATCAAATGTCTTTAATATCTTATGTGCTTTTACTAGATCTTTTTTTTCAATAGCAGCTATAACTGGACCTAGACTTTGTTGATTTACCTGTTTTATTGGAGCAATTCTTAACTCTGCTAAACTAGTAGCAGTACTAAGACAAACTTTTATAGCTGTAGACCAATTAAAACAAATTCTAAGAGATGATTTTAGATCAGAAAGTTTTTTCCCTTTTGTTCCTTCAGAAGAAAGCATATGCTGAACTTCTATACGCCATAGTTCAGGAGGCTTTTTAGATAAAAAACTTATAAAATCATCTTCAAAACCATCCCCCCAAGGATTTGGGCAATTTTCTGTAGTATGATCATGACTACCACAAAAAAAACACTCCCTTTTATAATTACCAATTAAAAATAAGCTTCTAAAAGGAAAAGGATCATTTTCTGGATAACACCCTTTTAAATCAACTATTTCCCAAGGACCAATCCAAGAAGGAGAGTTTTCAAAAGAACCTGCAGGAACTAAAAGACACCCAGGAGGCGCTATCTGCCAAATACTTTCTGGTAATTCATTAATACATATAACGGATTGAAAAGGAAGAGCTATTTCTTCTTTAAGGTTAAAAGCCTTTCTGATTATAACCTCTAATTCTTTATATGCAGTTATCCCCCCTGCAATATCTTGAACAGGAACCCATAAGCTTTTATGATTTGCTACAGCAACTCTTGTATTTACAAAGCCAATAAGAGCCTTCTCAATTTGATTCTTAGGTGGTAGCGGATAAAGCCACCACATTGGCTCTGCTATTTTAAAACAAAGTTTCATTAGGCTCTCCTCTCATATTATAACCCCGCCCAAACATTTAGATGCAAAATCCATAAATTGCAGTTACAATAACCATAGATATAGCTCTTAGATCAAAAGTATTTGTTTTTTGTTATCGGAAATTTTTATCTGTCGTAAAAGTTTTAGTGTTTAGTTAATTATTTAAATGGAGGGCTTTTAAATGCTAAAACCTCTTTTTATATCAACAGAAGAAGGCTTGTCTCGTCTTAAGGCTGTAAAAAATAGAAACTTTGATATATCAAGTTATGAAAAACAAGTAAGGGAAATTCTCAATCAAGTAATAGAAAAGGGAGATCAGGCTATTGTGGAATATACAAATCGATTTGACTCCCCTAAAATTAAACTAGAGAATATTTTAGTATCTGATGAGGAAATTGATCAGGCATATCAAAAAGTTTCAAAAGAATTCATAAAAAGTCTTAAAAAATCCATAGAACATGTAAAAGATTTTCATAAGAAACAACTTCCTAACTCATGGATGATAACAAGGGAAGATGGCTCTATTCTTGGACAATTAGTTAGAACAGTAGACGCTGCAGGATTATATGTTCCTGGAGGAAAAGGAGGAAGCACTCCTCTTTGTTCATCTGTTGTCATGAATGCAATACCTGCTGTAATTGCAGGAGTAAAAAGAATTATAATGGCAACACCACCTAATAAGGATGGAGAAATAAGTCCATATCTAATAGTAGCGGCTAAAGAAGTTGGCATTCATAAGATATATAAGATGGGAAGTGCGTGGGCAATTTTCGCAATGGCTTATGGTACAGAATCTATAGAGAAAGTAGATGTTATTGTTGGACCAGGAAATATCTTTGTAACAATTGCCAAAAAGATGGTATCTGGAAGAGTTGGTATAGATATGATAGCAGGGCCAAGTGAAATCCTTATTATTGCAGACAAATATGCAAATCCTTGTTATATAGCAGCAGATCTATTATCTCAAGCAGAACATGATACAATGGCAACAGCCATTCTTCTTACAGAAAGTGAAGATCTAGCAAACGAAGTATCTAAAGAATTAAGTAAACAGATAGAAAAACTAGATAGGTGTGAAATTGCACAAAAATCCTTAGAAACAAATAGTGCTCTTTTAATTGTAGAAGATATTGAACAAGCAGTTGATATAGCCAACCAAATAGCTCCTGAACATCTAGAGTTAATGGTTAAAGATCCTTGGCAATTAATTGGTAAAATAAAACATGCAGGAGCCATATTCTTAGGAGAATATACTCCAGAGCCAATAGGAGATTATATTGCAGGTGCAAATCATGTACTTCCTACAATGGGAACAGCAAAATTTTCATCAGCATTAGGAGTAGAAACCTTTATTAAACGCTCTAGTATTATATCATACTCAAAAGAGGCATTTTTTAATGATGCTGAAGACGTAATTCGTTTAGCCAATGTAGAAGGCTTAGGTGCTCATGCCAATTCTATATCTGTTAGATTAGAAAAAAATCAAAATTGATTCATAAGGGGGTTTAAATGGAATTTTTTATTGATACAGCAAACCTTGATGAAATAAAAATGGCTTCAGAATTGGGACTTGTAGATGGTGTTACTACAAATCCAAGTCTTATAGCTAAAGAAAAATGTGATTTTAAAGAAAGGATCAAGGAAATCTGTGAAATTGTAGATGGTCCTGTTAGTGCAGAAGTTGTCAGTATTCAAACACAAAAAATGGTCGAAGAGGCAAGAGAACTTGCCTCTATTGCTCCAAATGTTGTGATAAAGATCCCAATGATAACAGAAGGGCTAAAGGCAACTAAGATCCTTGCCCAAGAAGGTATTAAAGTAAATATGACTTTAATCTTTTCTCCTCTTCAAGCCCTTCTTGCTGCAAAAGCTGGGGCATATTTTGTAAGTCCTTTTGTTGGAAGATTAGATGATATATCTCACCGCGGAATGGATTTAGTAAGAGACATTGTGGATATATTTGAAAATTATGCATTTGATACAAAAATAATTGTAGCAAGCATTAGAAATCCTATTCATGTATTAGAAGCTGCACTACTTGGAGCAGATATTGCCACAATTCCTTATAAGGTTATAGCGCAATTAGCAAAACATCCTCTTACTGATCAAGGACTTGAAAAATTTATGGCAGACTGGGCTAGTCTTCCAAAAAGATAATAAATGTACATAATGTAAAGAAATAATTTTAATTATACTTTTAAGCTTGACATTTATAACATTTTCTTTTATCTATCTTGCTTGCTCTTTTAATAAAGAGAAAGGGCTTTTTTATTGTCTTAATTAGGGAGTAAAACCATGAAAACACCTTTACCAAAGGTAAATGAGATTGAAAGAAAATGGTATGTTGTTGATGCAAGTGGTAAAATTTTAGGACGTCTTGCTTCTCAAATAGCAATGAGATTAAGAGGAAAACACAAACCCATATTTACTCCACATCTTGATACCGGAGACTTTATCATAGTTATAAATGCTGAAAAGATTCGTCTTACAGGTAGAAAATTAGATCAAAAGAAATACTATAGACACAGTGGTTACATGGGCGGTCTAAAAACACGCACTGCAAAACAAATGCTTGAGAAAAAACCTGAAGATGTGATAAGGCTTGCTGTAAAACGCATGTTACCTAAGAATCGTCTAGGGCGTAAGCAACTTAAAAAGTTAAAGATTTATAGAGGACCAAATCATCCTCATCAGGCACAAAATCCTGAACCATTAAACTTGCCATATTAAAGATTGGGGTCAAAAGATATGAGTGAAATAAGCTATTATGCCACAGGAAAAAGAAAGACAGCTATAGCAAGAGTGTGGATAATTCCAGGCTCTGGGAATATTACTGTCAACAAAAAGGCTTTTGATGACTATTTTGATGTAGATACAGCAAGGATCATTGTTGAAAGGCCTTTTGTTGTTACAGGAACCTTAGGTAAGTTTGATGTAAAAACAACGGTTAGAGGTGGGGGAAAAAGCGCTCAAGCAGAGGCTATAAGGCATGGTATTGCTAAAGCACTTCTAGAAGTTAATCCAGAGTTTAGACCTGCTCTTAAAAAAGAAGGACTTATAACTAGAGATGCAAGGGTAAAAGAGCGCAAAAAATACGGGCTTGCTGGAGCAAGAAAACGTTATCAGTATTCAAAACGTTAATTTCTTGTTGTATATAATCTCATTTTCATTATATAAAGAGGGAAGGAATATACCTTCCCTCTTTTTTGATATTTTTTTACTTTAGAGTCTATTTAAAGGGATTTTTATAAAATGTTACGTGTAGCAATCATTGGTGCCTCTGGCTTTACTGGAGTTGAATTATTGAGATTATTGGCCCTCCATCCAGGGGTAGAAGTTGTTGCTGTTACATCTCGTCAATATGAAGGAAAATCTGTAACAGAGGTCTTTCCTAGTCTTCAAACTCACGCTTATTCTAATTTATGTTTTTCTGCTCCAGATATAAAAAAACTATCTAATCTTGCCGGGGCCTTCTTTACTGCTGTTCCACACGCGGCTGCAATGAAGGTGGTGCCAGAACTACTGGAAGCGGGAGCAAAAGTAATAGATCTATCTGCAGATTTTAGATTAAAAAATGTAGATGTATATAATGAGTGGTATGAACCTCACTTATGTCCTGAATATTTAGATGAAGCAGTATACGGACTTTGTGAAATAAATAGAGAAAAGATTGCTTCATCAAGGCTTGTAGCAAATCCTGGCTGTTATCCTACAAGTGCCCTTTTACCATTAATTCCTCTTATATCTTCTGGAATAATTGATATTAATTCAACAATATTGATTGATTCAAAATCAGGAGTAAGTGGAGCAGGAAGAAAGGCTCTACTTGCCACATCTTTTTGTGAAGTAAATGAGTCTTTTAAGGCATATAAGGTTGGAGAGCATAGACATACACCTGAAATTGAACAAGAACTATCTATTGCAGCTTCACAAGAAATAAAGGTTTGTTTCACCCCTCATTTAGTTCCTATGACAAGGGGAATTCTTACAACAATATATGTAAAACCTATAGAAAAAATCTCTACAAAAGACGTCTTAAAGATTTTAGATGACTTTTATTGTAAAGAGCGGTTTGTAAAAGTCTTAGAAGAAGGTCTTCTACCTTCTATAAATATGGTAAAAGGAAGTAATTTGTGTGTAATAGGAGTAAAAGTTGATAAAAGGACAAATACTATAATTATAGTTTCTGCTATAGATAATTTAGTAAAAGGGGCGTCAGGACAAGCTATTCAGAATTTAAATATTATGTTTGGTTTTGATGAATACTTAGGATTAGATGTAGTACCTCTTTATCCGTAGAAGATTCATTGTGAATGAAGAGAAATATAAAACTTATTCTTGAATATGATGGGACCTTCTTTCATGGCTGGCAAAGACAAAAACTTTCCCCAACTATCCAAGAAGTATTAGAACAAGCTTTATCAAAATTAACTGGAGAAAAAATCCATGTAATTGGCTCTGGCAGGACCGATGCTGGAGTCCATGCATTAGGGCAGGTAGCCAATTTTTATACTAAAACCACCATCCCCTGCGAAGGATTCTTAAAAGGCTTAAATTCTATCTTACCAGAATCAATTGCAATAAAAGAAGCAAAAGAAGTAGAACATGGTTTTCATGCCCAGTATAGTGCTATAGCCAAGAAATACATATATAAAATACTAATCTCTGAAGTTAGATCTCCTTTATTTGCAAAAAGGGCTTGGCATATAAATTCTAAGGGACTTAATATTCAAAAAATGAATGAAGCTGCCCAGTATCTAATTGGTGAACATGACTTTTCAAGCTTTAAGGCATCAGGAAGCGAGGTTAAATCTAATGTTAGAAAAATAATATCTTGTGGTTTTAAAGAACTAGATCAAGAAACTTTTTTACCACAAGGCTCCAAAGTTATTGTATTTTATATTGTAGCAAATGGATTCTTAAGGTATATGGTTCGAAATATTGTAGGAAGTTTAATAGAAGTTGGTTTAGAGAAAAAGGAACCTCATTGGATAAAAGAACTTCTTTTATTAAAAGATAGAAAACAGGCAGCAAAAACAGCCCCAAGTTGGGGATTATATTTAAAAGAAGTCTTTTATAAATAGCTTATCAGGAGGAGAATAATGTCATCTATAGAGTCCTTGCTTTCTGATCGAGTATTAAAACTAAAGCCATCTCCTACATTGGCAATAGATGCTAAAGCCAAGATGTTAAAAGCTCAAGGTATAGACATAGTAAACTTATCTGCAGGAGAACCAGATTTTGATACCCCTAAACACATAAAAGAGGCTGCTATTGAGGCTATAAACCAAGGTTTTACAAAATATACACCTGTTGCAGGTATAGTAGAATTAAGAGAGGCTATCTGTAACAAGCTAAAAACAGATTATGATATAGAATATAGTGTAGAAGAGATTGTAGTATCAACAGGAGGAAAACAAGGTCTATTTAATGTAATACAAGCTATAGTTAATCCTGGAGATGAAGTTATTATACCTGTACCTTATTGGGTCTCTTATCCTCCAATGGTAGAACTTGCAGGAGGAAGACCTGTTTATTTGCAGACATACCCTGAGGATAATTTTAGTATAGATATAGATTCATTAAAAAAACTTATTACTCAAAAGACAAAGGCTATAATCTTAAATAGTCCATCAAATCCTACAGGAGCAATATATAGTGAAGAGCTTCTTACTGAAATTGCAAAACTTTCTATAGAGAAAAACTTCCTTATAATAACTGATGATATATATGATCAGATTAGATTTGATGGCAAGAGCCCTTATAACTGTGTCTCTTTAGTTAAAGAATCAAAAGATCATGTAATTATAGCAAATGGAGTTTCAAAAACTTATGCTATGACAGGATGGCGTATAGGTTACTTAGCAGGACCTCAACCAATAATAAAAGCTGCAACTAAAATCCAGTCACAAAGTACATCTAATCCCAACTCTATTGCACAAAAAGCAGCTCTTTCTGCCTTTACAGGACCTCAAGACTGCGTAAAAGAAATGGCAAAGGCATTTAAGGAAAGAAGAGATTATATTGTAAATCGTTTGAACAATATGGAAAATGTCTCGACAACCATACCAGAAGGTGCATTTTATGTATTTCCTGATTTCTCAAAATTTTATGGTAAATCTGTAGGAGATAAAAAGATTGAAGGATCTCTATCTTTAGCAGATTATTTATTAGAGGATGCAAAAATAGCTGCGGTTCCTGGAGTTGCATTTGGAGATGACCATTTTATAAGATTTTCTTTTGCAACAGATATGGAAAACCTTAAAAAAGGAATGGATAGATTAGAAGCAGCCTTAAAAGAAATAAAATAAAACACTAACAAAAAGCACATCTTATTTAAGATGTGCTTTTTGTTTTTTCTAATGTTGTAAGTAATTATTATCTTCTTCTTGCTGCTCTTTTTGCTGCCTTTAATGGATTTATCTTCTTTCCAGATTCATCTTTTACAACTTTAGGCTGTACATGGGTTGCAAAATTACAAACACCTCTTCTCCATTTCATCTCTGGATGAGGATAAACAGAACAAAACTTTCCTGCTTCAGTAGTAATAACCCTTGCACACCCTTCACACTTATCAATAATCTCAAAACATGCACCACCGGGAAAAGCACAACCTTTTTTTGTCATAAAAGAACACTCAAAACCCGGCCGTTTAGTAGTACATTTCATCTTTATGACCTCCCTAAACTGGTGGTTTTCTCTTTCTATTTTTTAAGACTAAGAAATTTATACTGAAAAATAATTTTTTGCAATAAAATATTTCTTAAAAGATCATAAAAAACTTTTTTAACAAAAAGCTCTTCTTGACTGAAGGTATAAAAACTGATAGTGATTTTAATATGCGGTGCCGCAAGGCTTAATAGGGAAGCCGGTGAAAGTCCGGCGCGGTCCCGCCACTGTAACAGGGGACGAAAGCCAAATGAGCCACTGTTGTGTAAAATAAGCACAATGGGAAGGCGTGGCGAGTAGGACGATCCTGAAGCCAGGAGACCTGCCGCATATACATATTTACACAAGGCTGCGAGGGTTCGGCTTTGTGTGAACGGTAAAGGCTATAAACTGGGTGTCGCCTTTTAAACCGTTTGAGTTTAAAAGGCGTTTTTTATTTTAAGAGCATAAAAGATAAATGAAAGAACAATCCTTTTTAATAACATTAATAGTTTTTATCATCATATTGATATTAAGCATTATACTTTCTGCCTCTATGGGTTATGTAAAAATACCTCCGGAGCAAGTCTTTAAAATTATATTGGCTAAGCTATCCTTTGATCAATCCTTAATTAAAGGAATTAAACCCCTTTATTCAGATATTGTTATAAATGTAAGACTACCAAGGATTTTAGCTGCATGTTTAGTAGGAGCAGGTCTTGCATTTTCTGGAGTAAGTTTTCAAGGAATTTTACTAAATCCATTAGCTGAACCTTATACATTAGGTATATCTGCTGGAGCAGCCTTTGGTGCATCTATTGCTCTTTTGTTTATAACAAGTCACTTTGGTATATACATAGTAACAGCCTTTGCCTTCTTAGGTGCAATTTTCACTATTATAGCAGTATTATCTTTGGCATCTAGTGTTGGTTATATATCATCAAATAACTTAATCTTAGCCGGTATAATTGTATCCTCTATACTTTCTGCAGGTATTAGTCTTCTTAAATATATAGCTGATGAAAGGGTATCTGTTATCATCTTTTGGCTACTTGGTAGTTTTTCCTCAGAGACATGGCTTGAAGTCCTTATGGTTTTAATCTTTGTAACTATTGGGTTTTTAATCTGTTTATATTTCTCTAGAGACTTAAATGTAATATGTCTTGGAGAAAGAACCAGCGCCTCCTTAGGAATAAATGCACAACAACTTAGAATGATCTTATTAGTAACCTGTTCTCTTGTAACAGCAGCCTGTGTCGCCATCTCTGGAATTATAGGCTTTGTTGGTTTGGTGGTACCTCATCTAATGAGATTAATAGTAGGAGCAGATAATAGAAAACTTATACCTTTATCAGCACTTTTTGGAGCAATCCTACTCTTAATTGCAGATACTATTACAAGAGCAATATTACCTTGGGAAGTACCTATAGGAGTCTTGACTTCTTTAATTGGTGGTCCATTTTTCTGCTACATATTCAAGATAAAAACTAAACATAATGAACTAGTAAAATGAAAATATATGAACTAAACAATATCAATTTTTCATATAACGAAAAAGTCATCC
>JAMONC010000250.1 GCA_027066725.1 Desulfobacterales bacterium | reverse complement strand
AAAATAATTATCTACACTTGATGACCTTCTTAGATTTAAATACATATTTGCCAGATGATATACTTGTAAAAGTAGATAGAGCAACTATGGGGGTGGCGCTTGAGTCTAGGGTGCCAATTTTAGACCACAGGGTAGTAGAATTTTCTGCCTCTATCCCTCATAATTTAAAAGTGAGAGATGAGAAGGGTAAATGGCTATTGCGCCAGCTATTATATAAGTATGTTCCTAAGGAACTTGTTGAAAGACCTAAACAGGGTTTTTCCGTACCTATTGGTGAATGGATAAGAGGATCATTAAGAGAGTGGGCACAAGATCTAATATCTCCAAGTAAATTAAAACAAGAGGGGTTTTTAAGAGGAGATATTATAGAGCTTTTGTGGAAAGAACACATTAAGGGTGAATTTAATTACGAACATCTCCTTTGGAATGTATTGATGTTTGAATGTTGGTTAGAGCGTTGGTATAAATAATATAAATTAAGTCTTGATTTTAACCCTCTTTCTTTGTGTCAATTGGGGCACAGGCATATATGTCACATTTTGAGTTTGTGCCTCTTCTGCCACAAAAAAAGAATCATAATTCATTTAGCTAATAACTCATTTGGCTATAACTTCCTTATAATATGTACTTTTAAAGCTTATAGTTTTTTAGGCACAGTCTTTGAATAAAATAAATCCAAAGCTTCTTAAATCGATAGGGGGAAACAATGAAAGAATCGCCTCAAAGAAATCTAGCACTCGATCTTGTTAGGGTTACAGAGGCAGCAGCTTTGGCTGCCTCAAGGTGGCTTGGTAGAGGAGATAAAGAACAGGGGGATCAAGCAGCAGTTGATGCAATGCGTATTAGCTTTGAGGCTGTAGATATTGATGGCATAGTTGTTATTGGAGAAGGTGAAAAGGATAAGGCTCCAATGCTTTATAATGGGGAACAGGTTGGTTCTGGTAGGGGCCCTAAGATGGATGTTGCAGTTGATCCGGTTGAGGGGACAAGACTTTTAGCCCAAGGGCGTCCCAATGCCATATCTGTAGTAGCTCTTTCTCCAAGAGGCACAATGTTTAATCCAGGTCCTTGTTTTTACATGAAGAAGCTTGTAGTGCCTAGAGAGGCAAAGGGAAAAGTAGACCTAAACGCATCTGTTAAGGATAATCTAGAAAGTGTAGCAAAAGCTCTTGGTAAAGATGTAGATGATCTTGTTGTATTTGTTCTTGATAAGCCAAGACATAAAGGTCTTATTGAGGAGATTAGGAGGGCTGGGGCAAGGATACAGCTTCATACAGATGGAGATGTTGCAGGTGCTCTTATGGCAGTTATGCCAGACACTGGTGTAGATGTAATGATGGGTACAGGGGGGACACCAGAAGGGGTCTTAGCAGCTTCGGCAATTAGGATTATGGGTGGAGAGATGCTTGGTCAGCTTGATCCACAGTCAGAAGAAGAAAAAAGGGCTGTTTTGGATGCTGGTTATGATTTAAGTGAGATATTAACTACCCAAGATCTTATAAAAAGTGATGATATCTTTATGGCAGCAACTGGTATTTCAGGTGGGACATTTTTAGGAGGAGTAGAGTTTACTGGCAAGGGTGCAAAGACATTTTCTATGGTTTTACGGGGTAAAACAGGAACCCTTAGATACATAGAGGCACATCACTCCTTTGATAAGCTTATGAAAATAAGCTCTATTAATTATGACTGATTAACCCAAAATTGATATCTAGCTAGCCTTTATTAATCAAAAAGTCATTAAAGAAGCTACAGATGTAGCTTGTGGGATATTTCTATTTAAAAAG
>JAMONC010000249.1 GCA_027066725.1 Desulfobacterales bacterium | reverse complement strand
AGTTGAAACAACTACGTTTTTTCTCTCAAGCAAATATCTTATAGCTAGCGCCTGATGTTTATAAAAATTTATACCAAGCCTTTTTATAAGGCTATTTATCTTAGGTGGGATATTGATATCGAGTTCATCATATTCAGAGGGCTTTTCAGACAATATCTCATAATGAGATATTGAAGTTGCTAAATCTGAAGAAAGTAGCTTATTTATAAATTCTCTAACACTAGATTTTAAACTAGACACCTTAAAAAGACTAAATCATCTTAATGCTTCAAATCGATGAGAGCCCTTCTTAACTGCTATACAAAAAGAGCTATCTAATGAGGCACAAAACTCAATATCTTCCTTACAGCCAATCCTTAAAAGCCTTTTACCATGACAAGAGTTTTCAAGCAAGTAAGTAGACCTATCAATATAATTTTTATATATCTCTAAGCTACAAACCGCCTGATCATTTAGTAACTTAATATCATCTTTTTTATCCAATAATTCATATAAAATAGCACCTGCACCAAAGGTATCTTCTAAACTAAACCCACCCTTCCAACCAGAACAAAGAAGAAAAACTACCTGCTCTTTGGCACTCTTTAATAAATACTCACAAATAGCCTTCCTATTTCTTAAACAGCCACAAAATACCCTATCTACATAAGATACTGTAGATATAGCTCTAGTCCCATTAGTAGTGGTCATTAAGATGATCTTATCCCTTACATCCATATTAGAAAGTTTAACAGGAGAGTTTCCAGCATCAAAACCATCTATCATCTTTCCATTTCTCTCACCAAGACACAATATACTAGACCTATCATACTTAACAGTAAGACTATCTACACGCCTTCTTACCTCATCTATATTAGGAAATACCTCAACACACCTTGCGCCTAACTCAAGTGCTTGAGTAATTGTTGTAGTTGCTCTTAAGATATCTAAGACTACCACAGCATCTGGTTTAGGCAAAAAACGCTTAGATAAATCTAGCTCTTCAGGGGTAAAAAATACATAAGTTTCCATTTGCATTATTTTGTTATACTTCTATAAGCTCTTTAGGACTAAGAGTAAGCTCTTTAGCACCATCTTTTGTTATAAGATATGTATCTTCAATACCAATTAATCCAATATCTGGGATAGATAACTTTGGCTCAATTGCAACTACCATAGACTCTTTTAAACACATCTTATTACCTTTTGAAATAAAGGGATACTCATCCAACTCTATTCCAAGTCCATGCCCAATAAATCTAACCTGATTACCAAAAGGACCCATAAAATATCTATCAACTCCAGCCTTTTTAGCCTCTAATATGGCAAAATCGTATATATCTCCACATACTACCCCAGGCTTAAGAAGCCCTTTAATATTCTTGTGAAGCTCTTTAATCCAAAAATAGTAATCTTTAACCTTATCTGGACACTTACCTATAATAAACATCCTACTTTGATCGCATAAATATCCATTTACCCAACCACCAAAATCTATAAGAATTGGCTCTCCTTTAGAGATTCGCCTTCTTGATGCAGAAACTCCGTAGGCAGGTCCAAGCCCTACTCCTCCTGCTGGAGTAAGGGTCCAAGATGCAACATTGCCACTTGAGCCAGAAAGCACTTGACCAAATAAAAGCTCTTGATTCCAAGCACGCATCCTAAAAAGACCAGGATGCCCCTTTTTTTGAAGTTCACTACAAATAAATGAATGTAGCTCTAGCTCAGATATGCCAGGACGCAAAACTTGAGGGACCTTATCAATTACCTCTTTTATCTGCCTACATGCGGCATTTATTTGTTCTATTT
>JAMONC010000248.1 GCA_027066725.1 Desulfobacterales bacterium | reverse complement strand
AGTGAGGGACCAAGGATAAGGATGATGAATAGTCCACTTTTATCATGCGTAACATTTTTCCCGCTGTTGGGTATCTTGGTAATTCTGTGGTTTCCACAGAATTCCGAGAAAGGTAAGAACTGTATTAGGGTAGGGGCACTTGTAACCTCCATACTGGTATTCTTGCTGTCATTAAAACTTTATTTTGGGTTTGACCCAAATACAGCAAGTTTCCAGTTTGTGGAGAAGTGGTCTTGGATCCCCAGGTTTGGAATCCATTATTACATGGGGCTTGATGGATTATCATTGTGGTTGGTGCTTTTAACAACCTTTATTACACCAATTACAATACTATCTACTTGGAAGGCTATAGATTATAGGGTTAAAGAATTCCAAGTAGCAATGCTTGCCCTAGAAACAGCCATGATAGGAACCTTCTTATCATTAGATTTGTTCCTATTTTACTGTTTCTGGGAAGCAATGCTTATCCCCATGTATCTAATAATTGGTGTCTGGGGTGGACCAAGAAGAATCTATGCAGCGATTAAGTTCTTTTTGTACACAGCAGTAGGTTCTCTTTTGATGTTAGTTTGTATAATTGGATTGGTTTACTTCCATCAAAAGGAGACAGGAGAGCTTACATTTAATCTATTAAAGCTCTATGGTACACATTTACCACGGCTTTATGAGATATTATTCTTTGCTGCGTTTGCCCTTGCCTTTGCTATTAAGGTTCCAATGTTCCCATTCCATACATGGTTGCCTGATGCACACGTTGAGGCACCAACTGCAGGCTCTGTAATCCTTGCAGGAATCTTACTTAAGATGGGAACATATGGTTTCTTAAGATTTGCAATGCCCTTGTTCCCACAGGGTTCTGCATACTTTGCTCCATTAATAATTGCCTTAGCTGTAATAGGAATTATATATGGTGCATTGGTCGCACTTGTTCAGCCAGATATCAAAAAGCTTGTTGCATATTCATCGGTTTCACACCTTGGATACTGTATGTTAGGTCTCTATGTGCTTACACGCCAAGGTGTTGAAGGATCGATTTTACAGATGTTAAACCATGGTATTTCTACAGGAGCCTTGTTCTTGCTTGTAGGTATTATCTATGAGAGAAGACATACAAGGCTTATTAAAGAATATGGTGGCATAGCTAGATCAATGCCTGTATATGCAACCATATTCCTTATAGTAACACTTTCATCTATAGGATTCCCAACAACTAACGGGTTTATTGGTGAGTTCCTAATTCTTTTAGGTGCCTTTAAGGTAAATAAGGCAATTGCTGCAATTGCAGCTTTAGGAGTTATCTTAGGTGCATGTTACATGCTGTGGATGGTACAGCGTGTATTTTATGGGCCCATTACAAAGCCCGAAAATGAAAAGCTTAAGGATGTAAACCTTAGAGAGTTTATCTACATGGCACCTTTACTAGTAATGATCTTCTGGATCGGACTTTATCCAAACTTCTTCTTAAAGAAGATGCATAAGTCCGTAGATCATTTTATTAGTCAGGTGCAGATAGTAAACCCGGGTCATTTTGTACCCGCACAACATCAGGCTATGTTACTTAAAGTTAAAAAACAACACATGTCTGAAACGGCAGCGGAGTAATGTCCATGAGTGACGTAGGATTTGCCTTCAGTCTACATCAACTTTGGCAGGTGGCTGGTTGCCAGATACTACTGGTTCTGGCCGCACTTATAGTGTTATTTGTTGATCTCGCAGTCCTTAAAGATACAAATTCTAAATCAAGGATTTGTATCTTAGGCTGGCTAACTTTCTTACTTTTATTTGCAATATTTGGTCATGTTACAGAGAGGGACTGGGGATCAGTGGGTGGCGTGCTCTTAGGAGTATTCTCTTTAGATAAATTTACAGTATTCCTGATTGCTACAATTATATTTGCAGGGATGCTGGCTTCCCTTATGAGCATGGCCTATATGAAGCAAAATGAGCTTTATAGGACAGGTGAATATTTCAGTCTGTTGATATTTGCTGTCTATGGTGCTGTAGCAATGGTACAGTCCGTAGATCTTTTAATGTTATTTATTGCCCTTGAGGTAATGAGCCTGTCCGTTTATATCCTGGCAGGATTTAGAAAAAGAGATGTCTTCTCAATGGAAGGTGCTCTTAAATACTTCCTGCTTGGTAGTTTTGGCTCAGCCTTCTATCTATTTGGAATGGCTCTTACATATGGGCTTACAGGAAGTATAAATCTAACTCATATTGCAGAGGTACTTTCTCAAGGGATATTTTCTCAGCCAGCAGTTTTTGTAGCAATTGCCATGATTATGGCAGGGCTTTTCTTCAAGATGGCATTTGTGCCATTTCATATGTGGACTCCAGATGTCTATGAAGGAAGCCCAACTACTATCACAGGTTTTATGGCAACTGCAGTAAAGATTGCAGCTTTTGGAGCCTTTATAAAGGTATTTGCTGTTGCTTTTTCTCCTCTTTTAAGCTTAAGTGGTCAACCATCTTTGGCTTCCACTGCTTCTTTGAGTGCTCTTGTAGGATATTGGAAGCCAGTATTATGGTGGATTGCTCTTCTTACAATGCTTTTTGGTAACTTAATAGCAGTTTCTCAAACTAATATAAAAAGGATGCTAGCATATTCTTCTATTGCCCATGCAGGTTATATGGCTCTTGGCATCTTGGCTGCATCTGATGCTGGAAGAGCTGGAGTATTGTTCTACTTGGTAGCTTATACACTTATGAGTTTAGGTGCATTTGGAGTAATCTTTATAATTGATAATAAAGAGCGTGGAGCTCAAACGCTTGATGATTATAGAGGACTTGGTTTTAAATATCCATTTTTAGCCTTTATGATGTCTCTCTTTTTAGTCTCTATGGCAGGATTACCACCAACAGGTGGATTTGTAGCAAAGTTTTATGTATTTGCCGCTGCTATTAAACAAGGCTATATTTTCTTAGCTGCAATGGGTATCTTAACAAGTGCAATAGCAGCTTATTACTATTTACGTGTAATGTACATGATGTACATGAAAGATCCTGTAAGAGAAGTAAAGCCCGCTGCTCTTGATGTTCCTGCTACTGCTGCTATTATACTTGCAGGAGTAGGAATTATTTATATAGGTATTGATCCTCAGTGGTTAGTACATTTAGCTGAAGTTGCTCAAAAAACACTTTGTTTTGTATTTTAGTTAGAAATATTATATAGACTATGATAAAAAGGCTGCACAATTTGTGCAGCCTTTCTTCTTTTTATAGGAAGTGTTCTATAGTAGTTTTTATGCATTGATTGTTTTGAGAAATGTAATTTAGTAATTTTATTACCCATACATTGTCGTTGAATAGATCTATAATATTTAATGCACAGTAGTCTTGTTCAATCGAAAATATTTGAGAAAGAGGCATCTTCAGTATTAATGAAATTATTATCCTGATTACTGCTCCATGAGTTACAATTATAATTTTATTCCCAATAGGTAATCTTTTAATCTCTTCCAAAAAGTTGTTTATTCTAACAGATGCGTTACGGATACTTTCTCCTTCGGGAGGGCAAAAATCTACAAAATTTTTTAAACGTTGTTCTAATTTGTTAGGCCATTTTTTTTGTATCTCCTCAAAAGAATGTCCACAAAATATACCTTGGTCAACTTCTCTTAATTCTTTTTTAATTAAAAGCCTTCCGCCTGTTACATTAGATAACATTTCTGCAAAATAGAGACATCTTATCAAGTCACTTGAATATATGATATCAATGTCCATAGTTGAAAAGACTTCTTTCCACACCTTTATTTGCTGCTCACCTTTTTTTGATATAGGTGTATTATTATAAGGGATAATACTTTCATTTTCTATGTGAGGATGACGCATTAAAAAGATTTTTGTTGCTTTAAATAGATTGCTTGACGCCATTTTTTTCTATCCTCAAAAAAAATTTGTTTATAGCTTTTTTTAAAGAATAAATTATAGTTATTTTCATGGATTCAGCTAGGATTTTAAATGAAATAAGGCTATTAATTTTAGTTGCACCTCCTATACTTTTCTCAATTACATTTCATGAGATGTCTCATGGGTGGATGGCCTATAAGTTAGGAGATCCTACGGCAAAATCTCAGGGCAGACTTAGCTTTAATCCGTTAAAACATCTTGATCCCATAGGTACAATTGTACTTTTTTTAACCAAGACAATTGGTTGGGCAAAGCCAGTACCTGTTGATCCACGTTATTTTAAAAATCCAAGAAGGGACATGATGTGGGTGGGGCTTGCAGGCCCTGTTGCCAATTTTATATTGGCTATTATAAGTGCTATTGTTTTAAGATTCTTACCAGCTATTTTTGCTATGCCTAGTTTATCTCATATCCTAACCCCGGCTATTATAAATCCTATACTTATTATGACCTTTTTAAGTGTTCAGATAAATATTGGACTTGGCGTATTTAACTTAATACCCATACCACCTCTTGATGGAAGTCGTATACTAGCAGGTATAGTACCTGCTGAGTGGGCTATCTATATTTATAGATTGGAAAGATATGGATTTATAATAGTTCTTCTTCTTGTATTTACTGGGGTAACTGATCATATTATTATCCCTATTATTACTTTTTTAAATCATTTACTTCTGGGTCCAATGGCTGGTAGATTTTAAAAACATAGATAAAGGAGAGATATATTAAAAGATGGAGGAGAAGAAAGAACAGCTTAGGATTTTAAGCGGGATGAGGCCTACAGGTAAACTACATTTAGGACACCTTCATGGTGTGCTTAAAAATTGGCTTAAATTACAGGATCAATATCAATGCTTTTTCTTTGCAGCAGATTGGCATGCGCTTACTACAAAGTATGATTCCCCTTTTGATATTCCTCAAAATATTACAGATATGGCTCTTGATTGGTTTTCTGTTGGGATAGACCCTGAAAAGGCTGTCGTTTTTGTTCAATCTGATATAAAAGCCCATGCAGAACTACATTTACTTCTTTCTATGATAACACCTGTATCATGGCTTGAGAGAAATCCTACTTATAAAGAGCAACAGCAAGAATTAAAAGGAAAAGATCTTGCTACCTATGGTTTTTTAGGGTATCCAGTGCTTCAAGCCGCAGATATTATAATTTATAAAGCCCATAAAGTACCTGTAGGGCAGGACCAACTACCTCACTTAGAACTAACTAGAGAAATTACCCGAAGATTTAACTATTTATACAAACCAATTTTCCCAGTTCCAGAGGCAATACTTACTGAAATACCTAAATTACCAGGGCTTGATGGTAGAAAAATGAGTAAGAGCTATAATAATGCCATTTTCCTGTCTGATTCAGAGAGTGTTATAAAGCAAAAGATATCAACTATGGTTACAGATGTTGAAAGGCCTAGAAAGTCTGATCCGGGAGATCCTGAAAATAGATGTGTAGCTTTTAATCTTCATAAGTTGTATCTACCTGAGGATAGGTTGAAGGAGATAGTTGAGGATTGTAAGGCAGCAAAACTTGGTTGTGTACAGTGCAAAAAAGAACTTGCCAATGCTATTGTTGAATTTTTAAGACCTATTCAAGAAAAAAGGGCAGAGCTTAGTAAAGACCCTAATACCATAAAGGATATATTGCATTTTGGGGCACAAAAGGCAAAAATAGTGGCAGAAGCTACAATGGAAGAGGTAAGGAATGCGTTGTGGAATAGGGCTTAAAATAAATAGGAGGTAAGTTTATGTATAAGCCTATATTTTATTTAAAATTATGTTTCCTTAGTGTATTTATCTTGATTTTTGGAATAACAAATACCTATGCATATCAGGTAATAACAGGGGCAGGTGCTACTTTCCCTTATCCTATATATGCAAGATGGGCACATGACTATGCACAAGAAACTGGAGTACTTATAAATTATCAATCCATTGGTTCTGGAGGAGGAATAAGACAGATTAGGGCAAGTGCAGTTGATTTTGGTGCTTCAGATGCTCCCCTTACAGCCAAACAGCTTAAAATGTGGCATCTAGTCCAGTTTCCAATGATAATGGGAGGAATTGTTCCTGTAGTAAGGATACCTGGAGTTTCTATCAATCAGCTTAAGCTTACAGGACCTATATTAGCTGATATTTTTCTTGGTAAGATAAAGATGTGGGATGATCCTAAGATAAAGGAAATAAATCCTGGACTGAATCTCCCTCACATGGCTATTACTGTAGTACATCGTTCCGATGGCTCAGGTACTACTTGGATATTTACACATTACCTTTGTGCAGTTAGTAAAGAGTGGAAAGAAAAGGTTGGTGCAGCAAAGGCAGTACAGTGGCCTTGTGGGCTTGGTGGAAAGGGTAATGAGGGAGTATCTGCTTACGTAAGTCGAATAAATGGTGCCATTGGTTATGTAGAATATGCCTATGCACTCCAAAATCACCTTTGTTCTGTATTACTTAAAAATAGAGATGGTAATTTCGTAAAGGCTACTATTAGTACATTTGAAGAAGCAGCAAAAGGTGCTGATTGGGAACATACTCCAGCTATGGCGGTTATACTGGTAAATCAGCCTGGTAAAGAAAGCTGGCCTATAACTGGTGCATCTTTTATATTGGTACACAAAGAGTATCAGAATGCTAAAAAGATAAAGGCTATATTAAAATTCTTTGATTGGTGTTATCATCATGGGGCAAAAGCAGCAGTTGAGCTTGATTATGTACCTATACCTATGAAGGTAGTAAATATTGTTGAAAAACTTTGGTCTAAAGAGATTAAAGCT
>JAMONC010000247.1 GCA_027066725.1 Desulfobacterales bacterium | reverse complement strand
AATGAAATATTAGCAGATAAGGAGCTACTTTTAAAAGCAAATTTGATTCATGCTCATAGACATATACATGATGGTGTTATCCATGGACATGAACATAGACATTTTTAACAAACATATTTAGATTAAGTTATAAAAACTCTTTTTCTACTAGATTTTGGCACTCTTTAAATACTCTATATAACAATTTTTTGTCTTTTTCAGCCTTTTCAATGATTTCTTCTAACCTTGTTAGATCTAAAGGAGAAATTGTTATATCTACTCCGTATAAAAATGCTTGCATGGTGTCTAGTTTGTTGCCTGTTAAGTGACAATATATAACAGTGATATTTCTTCTGATCTGCATTGGCATTTTATTTATGTAAGTAATTAATTCTTCTACTATAGGAGTATCATCTTCATTAAGTTTACATATCAAGACTAAGTCATATGTATGATATCTAAATCTTGCATTAAGCTCATCTATATTTTGGATTCTTCTTACTTCAAAGCCAAGTTGTTTAAGCCTTGACGAAATTTCTTGTACAGCATGGTCTTGAGATGAGAAAAAAAGAGCAGTTTTTGTGTCAGGAGAGAAAAACTCCATTCCTTTTGAGAAGTCATCGTATACATCTAATTTATCAGTATATAATGTATCGTTTTTATCATGGGCTTTCGTCTGTACTTCGGTCTTTTCTTGATAAAGTCTATTGTTTTTATCCCTGACTAATTTTATCTTTTGGTTACATTTAGGACATTTTAATATAATAGTTTCTGAATCAGGTAATTTATCTTCTGAGATAGTATATTTAGTATGACACCCAGGGCAGATTATTTCCATTATTGTATTACTCCCTTATTATTTAATCTTATAATCTAAATCAATGGTTAAACCATCAACATCGATATCGGAGGTTTCTTCTCCTTTTAAACTTTTTACTGCATCAATTCCACGTCTTACTCTAGACCTACTAGTACAATATGCAAGAGCTGTATCTTCTGTTATAAGTCCTTTCTTAAATATTTCTATAATATTTTGATCAAAGGTCTGCATATGGTAAGCTTGTCCTGTTTCTATAATTTCGTAGAAGGTTTTTCCCTCACTTTCCCCGTTAATAATAGAATCTTTTATACGTATGTTATTTTGCATTATCTCAAATATTGCGATTCTACCTCCTTCTACTTTGGGCAAAAGTCTTTGAGATACCACCCATTTTAGGGCATCTGCCAATCTGTATCTAATCTGTCTTTCTTCATCTATAGAAAACATTCCCAATATTCTATTAATAGTATGTCCTGCATTTACTGTATGAAGAGTTGTAAATACTAAGTGACCCGTTTCTGCTGCATTTAGGGCTATTTCCATAGTTTCTCTATCTCTAATTTCACCAACTAGTATTACATGAGGTGCTTGTCTTAATGCAGCACGAAGTCCATTTGCAAAGGTGTCGAAGTCTTTTCCTAGTTCTCTTTGGTTAAATGTTGCTTTTATTGGTTCATGAACATATTCAATAGGATCTTCTAATGTAATAACATGTACTGCCTCTATCTTGTTTATTTCATGAAGAATAGCTGCAAGAGATGTAGTCTTACCACTTCCTGTAGCACCTGTAAAAAATATTATCCCATTTTTTTCACGGGCCATTAACCTGAAGCATTCAGGTAAATTCATATCATCAATGCTTGGAACATGTTGTTCCAATTTTCTTAGGACAAGACTATATACACCTCTTTGAGAAAATATATTTACACGAAATCTAGGCCCATGAGGTAAATGATATGAGAAATCACACGATCCATGTCTAAATAAATCTATTA
>JAMONC010000246.1 GCA_027066725.1 Desulfobacterales bacterium | reverse complement strand
AAGAAATACAGGATTTAATTGATCAGTATAATAAAAAACAACAAGAATTAACTGGTAAGGGTGGCCCTAATATAAACTTTATTAAACAGCTTGAAGGTAATTTAGACCAAAGCATTAATACACTTCATTCTATTTTAGTAAAATATGCCCAAACTGGTAAAGATTATACTGAAGTTCAAAAGACTTATATTGCGGCTATAAAATTAAAGATACACAATTTAAAAGCTATCCAAGATGAGATACGTAAACAGTTAAGCAAATTTGGTAAACAGTTAGCACCTGCTGATGTAGTTGCTTTAAAAGTAAAGTTAGAAGAAATTACTTACCAGATAGAGAAATTAAAGCAGTCTATTCAAGATGTTAATAATATAGCGTCACAGGTAAAAATTAAAGAAATTATTGATAACTTAACTACAAACATTTCTATTTCTCTTAAACGTATAAAAAGAGAATTTAGCGGTAATACTACTGAGATTGCAAAACATACGTTAAGTATTACAAAACAATATTTAGCAATAATTGACAATTTATTAAATAAATGGGGAGATAAGCTTACTCCAGCACAAAAAAATAAACTAAAGAAGCTTAAAGATAATTTATTAAATGCTATGCAAGACGCTTCTCAAAAAGCATTAAGTTTTTGGGATGCTTTAGCTAAAGGTTCTAAAGACTATGTAAATGAAGCCAATAATAATCTACAGGATTTTCAGAATGCTACCAAGAATGTATTTACTCAGCTAGAAAATATGTTGGTAGATTGGATGCAAAAAGGCAAGATGAATTTTAAAGATTTTTTAAGAAGTATTGTATCTATGTATGAGCATATATTAGTAAGAAAATTTTTAGTTAAGCCTTTTGCTCAAGCTAGTGAAAACATCTTTAATACTATAGCTAATTATCTATTTGGTCAAAAAAATAGTTCTATAAGCAGTTTTATAGATCAATATAAAAATAAATGGAATTCTATGAATAAATCTTTTTGGGTTGATTTAGGAGTTTCAACATTATCATCTTTAGCTACTAGCTATTTTAATGCTAATACTACTTCTTCTAATATTCAAGTAGGTGGTTCTCCTAATGCATATAGAGGACCTTCTACTTCAGATTATATGCAGTGGTATAAGGAAGCTAAACTTTCAGCTTATGGCAATATATTTGACAAACCTACTCTTACTGTTGCTGGAGAAGGCCCTTATAAAGAAGCTGTTATTCCGATGCTTGACGGACAACATGTATTAGCTAAGGTTGTTGATAATGATAATAATTATGGTAAAATAAATATTAACGTCTATGCTAATGATGCTCAGAGTGCGGCTAGAGCTGTAAAACAAGCTATGGTACAACTTAATAAAGGATCAACATCTTTAAAGGTTAGGAAGTTTTAATGGATACTTATCCAACAATACAAGCTCCAGCGTTTGTATTTACTAGAGATTATGATGAAGAGCTTATAAGAGATTATAGAACCGATGATGGTGAATTAGTGCGTATTGTAAAAGGACCTATTAGATATGTATTAGAGCTTAATTATGAAGGATTGTCTACTACTGATAAAAATACTTTACAGGATTTTTGGGAAAATCATATGGCAGTTCAGTTTTATTTCGTTGATCCTGAGACTGGAGCTACTGTAGTTGCGGCTTTTGCTCAAAAGCCTTCATTTAATTGGGTTCAAGAAAATGAATATGATTGTACAATTAGATTATTAGCTGAAAAATGATAACTAGAAATATTTATTGGGAATTAATTAGGTTTTGTACAGGGATTTATGATCAAACTCAAGTAGTATATACTACTAC
>JAMONC010000245.1 GCA_027066725.1 Desulfobacterales bacterium | reverse complement strand
GCCTATAACTGGTGCATCTTTTATATTGGTACACAAAGAGTATCAAAATGCTAAAAAGATAAAGGCAATATTAAAATTCTTTGATTGGTGTTATCATCATGGGGCAAAAGCAGCAGTTGAGCTTGATTATGTACCTATACCTATGAAGGTAGTAAATATTGTTGAAAAACTTTGGTCTAAAGAGATTAAAGCTAATGGGAAACCTGTTTGGCCATAGAAGTACTATTTAAAGGAGGGTAAAGGAGACAATAGCTCTCTTCTTTACCCTCTTAACTAAATAGAAATATCTAAATAATAAGAAAGTTTATTACCGTCTAGCTCTAGATTAAGTATTCGTCTAATCATAGATTTTATTCTTGCTCTATATTCAAAAGGAACTAGTATCCCAGGGAATTGAGTATTTTTGACAAAGTATTTGTTATCATTTTTTAAAATATCCCATAAGTTTGCTGTATATCCATCTTTATCTAAGTGTTCTATAATTTGCATAAAAACTAAAGAAACATATATTAAAAAAGGATGTATATCTGCTTCTTTACCTTGTTTGCATATTGTTCTACTCATCATAGCTCTACATGCAAAAGGTCTATATTCATATACAGAACAAAGTCCATCTTCTGTTAATAAAGGACAGGGAGTAAGAGCCCTTTGAGATGTTTCTGGCTTAGGAGTTTTGGCATTGATATATAGTTTAGCACTTTCATTTATTGAGATACTAGGACGATAATATATAGTTGGAAAGATATCTTTAGATATTTGGTATTTTTTTAGTAAAAAAGATACCTCAAGTGTTGTACAAACTATATCTACTGTACAACAGGTACTACAGCCTGGATGACAGACGTTTTCAAAATCTTTTACAAACTCGTTAAAGAAATTGTATAAGAGATATAGTATATCTAACTTAGTAGTTTTTGATAAATTGTTGTTGTATTTCATTAACATTAATAAACTCTTTGTTTATTGTTGGCATAAGCCTTTATATATGTTATTGTTGGGACAGACAGGGGGTAGACTATAACTATAATCACCTCATTTATTATATCTATAGTTTTGATTTAGACAATAGTTAAAACAAAATTTTATTTAATGATTATGGTTTCTAATAAATTTAATAAGATTACAACAAATTATTATGACATTATTAAATATTTTCCATTTGCTGCTGCTATAGTCAAGTCTGGTTCTATAAAGGAAGTCAATAATGAATTCTTGTCAATATTTAGTAAAAAAAAGAAATTAATTGGTAAAAATATTCAGTCGATTTTACCAGAATTATCTGTTGATATTATTGAACAGCTAAAAAATGGATTAAAAAATAAAGACAAGATAGTATGTAGATTATGGTCTATTAGGCTAGGAAAACCTCTATTAATTGAATCAATTTTTCAAGGACTTGATGAAGATTATTTATTATGGATTATTAAAGATTGTACAGAAATGGAAGTGCTTTCTCAGCTTCCTATTGTAGTTTATGCAAGTCCATTTATAAATCCTCATTCACCAACTTATATTTCTGATCGAATAGAATCTATGTGTGGATATAAGCCTTGCTCTTTTTATAGATCAAAAAGACTCTTCGATAGCCTTATACATCCTGAAGATAAAAAACGTGTACTTGAAATACTATATAAAGCTAGAGATGAAAAAACTGGGTGGGATATTTCCTATAGATTAGTACATAAAGACAGACATTATATATGGGTTAGCGATAGAGCTAAGCCTATATATCAAGATGGCGAGATAGTAGCAGTTATTGGTATATTAAAGGATATAACAAAGGAAAAAGAAATAGAGCTTGCTCT
>JAMONC010000244.1 GCA_027066725.1 Desulfobacterales bacterium | reverse complement strand
ACACTTATGCCCTGCAATGCCTTTAGGACTAAGGGCTGGTTTATTAGCAAGAAAAAAGCTTAATGTAGATAGAGCACAAAGTAAGGAGCTAATGTTACTATCTGAGACAGGTACAGGACATCTTATGCAATGCTTTTTAGATGGGGTTATGATGGCAACAGGGTGTACTTATGGTAAGGGAAATTGTCAAAAACTTTATTATAATAAGATGGCTTTTGTTTTAATAGATGTAATAGAAAATAAGGCTATACGTATTGCCATAAAACCAGAGTTTATTAAAGAGGCTATGGTATCTCCTTTTATGGAGTTACGTAAGCAAGGAATTCCACCAGAAATGATAGAACCTGAAATTTCTGAGGCAGCAGTAAATAAGGTCTTTTCACTAAATGAAGAAGAACTTTTTATCATAGGAAATGTTTATGATTATGAATACATATACAGACCAGAGGGCCCTCCTGTTTTTTGTGAACAGTGTGGAGAGGTTGTCTTTGGGAGTAAAGTAAGGGTTAATAGAAATAAAATCTTATGTATCCCGTGTAGTGGTTATAAATCTTAATACTAAAGGGTAATGAGGAATAAGAAGGTATGTATATAGGATTTTTTAAGACAAGATAAAATAATAGATGTAATAGGGTCCATAAGGTATGTCGCAGACATAGCGCTAAATGGGAGGGCTTTTCAAAGGGGCGACTAAGAAGTCATCTAAGAGCTTTTAAATAAAAGAAAATTTCCTTAAAGGTCAGTTAATTCGCTCGCAAGACTAGCTCAAATCAAATGAAACAACTGACCACGATTTATCCTGGAAATTTTCTTTTAAAAAATCTCTAACATGACTTTAGAGCCCCTTTCTCAAAGCCCTCCAACCGCTTTTTACCTACATTACCTTGTTATTTTTATATCTAATAAATCAGCAAACTGTTAATACATTTGAAATTGGAATCCTTAGAAAAGGAGTTAGGTGGGAAAGGATTAGCCCTTATAATTACTTTAAAATACAGCAAAGTTCTGTATCTCCCTTTTAAAAATTAGTCTTGACATAAAATACAAAATATATACAATAAATATACAATAGCGTCGGCTTTATGGAATATCTTTATGATTTTATGGGACGAAAGAAAAAATTTAAAATTACAAATGGAGCGCAAAATTTCCTTTGAAGAGATCGCTCAAATTATACTCAGAAAAGAATATATCGATATTTTAAAAAATCCATCACGCCATAATCAAAAATTATTTGTTATTAAATTCAATGAATATATTTGGGCAGTGCCTTTTTTAATAGATGAAAAAGATAACATTATTTTAAAGACTGCTTATCCAAGCCGAAAACTACAAAAGATATATGGAGAGAGCCATGAATGATAAGATAAAATTAGATGAATATGAAGAGAAGATCGAAAATGAAATTCTTAATTTTACCTCTTTATCAAAAGAAGAAAAATCTAAAATAGAAAATATAATAGATAAAGAAAATGAAAAAAAGAGCATAAGTCTTCGTTTAAGAAAGTATGATTTGGAAAAACTAAAGGAACGTGCCCAGCAAGAGGGGATACCATATCAGACTTTGTTATCAAGTTTAATACATAAATTCATTACAGACCAATTGATAGATAAAAAAAGTATATTAAAAACTATTCAATTACTAAAAGAAGGGAATATGGGCTAACAAGCGGCTACCTTTAAACTATAGAAGTTAAGGCTCTCCCTATAGGGTATTAAGCTATAGTTTCATTCAAAAATGGCTCTAAGTAAGATGTTCATACTTATATAACAAAATCAATCTAGGGCTAAATATGTAATAAGTG
>JAMONC010000243.1 GCA_027066725.1 Desulfobacterales bacterium | reverse complement strand
ATAATAATTCTTAAATGATAATTTATTTTTTTAATAAGTCAATAAGGTTTGGCAGTTAAGGGCAAAAATTCAAGGTAAGTGTTTTTTAACCGATCTATAAACTAATGTAAATATCGGAGATACCATACGAGACTTTATAAATTTTTTAACACAAGACTTATCTAATGACTAATAAATATATATACTATATGCATAGTTAATCTTTTATATCTAACTAATTGTTCTAACAGTATTAAATATGTTACTAAAACTCTTACATGTTAAATATCATATGCTTTAAAAAAATAAAACTTTACCCCTTGATATCGTTTGCGGGTGTGCTTATATATAAAAAACATGAGTGAGACTTATAAGAAAGATAAAAACGGAACCATTAAACTACATACTTAATAACTACAATATCATTAACTGTAAGGAGGTCCTATTATGGATGCCAAAATTTTAGTAGAAGAAAGCAATGAGAAGACAGGTGAAACCCTTCTTCTTAATCAGCGCATGGGGTCTTATTTTATTGACAATGCTAATTTGCTAAAGAAGTACATTGAAAAGGCCATTGAGGCATTCAATGAAACCATGAAGGAGTACAACGTCAGAAGAAAGCTAGTCGAGATTGAAGAGATCCATCAATAATCCTGCCAGAGGTTAGATCAAAGGTCTGTATTGATCCCGTAAACGTGTAAAAGGGCCACTGAACTTAGTATGTAGAGGCAATAATTAATTTAATTTTAGGGATTGCGTTTCTACTTAAAGGCCAGTAAAATAGCGTTCCATTAATTTTAGATGAATTGGAAGCTGTAATTAAGTCATCCATCTAGAAGTCATCCAGATAGTGGAGCCTATATGAGCTACCACTATCTGGATATAAAAAGTATGTAGTTTATATGGTTGCCGGAGTGGTGGAACTGGTAGACGCGCTGGACTCAAAATCCAGTGGCCCGTGCGGCCGTGCGAGTTCGACTCTCGCCTCCGGCACCAAAAGTTTTTATGGACTATAGCTGAAAGGCTATAGTCCTTTTTTTATTCTATAACTTAAATATCCTAATATTGGTTGTGGTAATATATAAAAATTGTTTACAGTTTTATTCTGATGTAGGGATAAAAATTTTTATTTTGAGATTGACAATCTGGTTCTGTTATGTAAGAAATAATGAATGCAGCTTCATTCACAAATTTTTTGAAATTTATTTGTTTTTTATCTATATTAGAGAAGTGTAAATAAATAAAAAAGATTTTTAAGCCCAGCCAGCAGGCCTGATTGCGGTGCAACCTTCCTTCTTTACTTGTGTGAGCTGAAAGCTACAACCCGATCCTAATGGAAGGCGCATTCTTTAAGATAGGTAGTCTGTGGACTAGTATCTAAGTGCGTACTTTTTCGTTCTGTTTCTCTTACATATGTAATTAATTACATGTTGGGTATTTAGTACTATTTAACTAATGCAAGGAGGTTGTCACCATGAAGCTTGATCCAACAAAGATGAAAGACTGGCAGATTGCAGAGGCTGCTGAAGAAAACATGAAGACTGTTTACCAGCTCAGTGAGGAGCTGGGGCTGGATAAGGAAGAGCTGCTTCCATACGGTCATCATGTCGCAAAGATAGATTATGCAAAGGTTCTTGAAAGACTTAAAGATAGGCCTGATGGTAAATATATAGATGTTACAGCCATAACACCTACTCCGTTAGGAGAGGGTAAAAGTACCTCAGCCGTCGGGTTAATGGAGGGACTTGGTAAACGTAATAAAAACGTTATAGGCGCACTCAGACAGCCATCAGGTGGTCCTACCTTTAACATTAAAGGCAGTGCAGCAGGT
>JAMONC010000242.1 GCA_027066725.1 Desulfobacterales bacterium | reverse complement strand
TCATAGAATATTGCTTACTTCCAAAAATAACAACATCCCCAACCCCTTTAACCCTTTTTATAGCATCTGCAATGTTTAACTTTACATAGGTTGCAAGGTTTGAAATAGCTCGACTATTATCTTTAGAAATAAAGGCATAAATCTTTAATATATCAGGACTTCTCTTTCTAATATCAATCCCTTGTCTTCTTACAACCTCTGGCAATTTACTAAGGGCTGTTTGTATCCTATTAGTAATATCAATCTTGGCTATATCAGGATCAGTACCTACCTTAAAATAAACACTTATACTTAAGACTCCGTTTGATGATGCTGTAGATGACATATATATGATGTTTTCTACACCATTTATAGCCTCTTCTAAAGGAGCTGCTACAGTCTTTGCTACAGTCTGTGCATCTGCCCCAGGATAAACTGCATGGATAGTAATTTGAGGTGGAGTAAGTGTAGGATATTCTTTAACAGGAAGGTTTTTAATTGCAAGGACACCAACTATAACAATCACTATAGCAATGACTACTGCAAATCTGGGTCTATTTATAAAAAACCTTGATATCATCTATTAGTCTCCAAGGGTCTTATCTATCTTTACTGGCATGGCATTTCTTAATTTAAAAAAGTTATCCAAGGCTATAAGATCCCCTGACTTTAACCCAGCTTTCACTATATAAAAATTCCCAACAGATCCTCCTATCTTAATAATTCTGGCGTATGCCTTCCCGTCTTTTATAACAAAGACCATTGTTCCATAACTATTTTGTATTAATGCCCTTTGGGGGATTAATAGGAGATGTTTTTTATAAATGCCAATAAGCTTAATTCTTACAAATTCATAGGGTATTAAAGTATAATTGGGATTAGGGAAAATTGCCCTTATCTTAAGGCTATCAGTATCCTTGTTAATAGATGTATCTATAAAATTGATCTTACCAATCAAAGGATAAGGAGTTCCTGCTATAATAAGCTTTGCTTTTAAAGACCTTAGGTATCTAGCTCTATTTTTAATAAAACCATATTTGTTGACATCTGTCTCAGGTATAGAAAACTCAACATAAATGGGATTTATCTGGGTTATTTGGACTAAAGGAGTACCAACATCTAAAAAAGCTCCTACATCTACCTTTTTAATCCCTGTAAACCCGCTAATAGTAGCTCTAACATTTGTATAATTTAGGCTTATTTCAGCCTCTTTTAACAAAGCCCTTTTGGCAAGAAGATTGGCTTTAGCCATTTCATAAGCATATTTTGCTTCATCCCTTTTTTCTACACTTATGACATGGTCTTTAAAGGAGTTTTTTGCCCTAAGCCAATTGCCTCTTGCCTTTTTAAAAAGGGCTAAGGCGTTGATAACATCTGCCCTAGCCTTCTCTACCCTAGCCTTATAAATGTCTGGCTCAATCTTAAAAAGGACTTCTCCTTTTCTTACATAACTTCCCTCAGTAAAAAATCTCTTTTCCAAAAAACCACTAACTCGAGAAACAATCATTACACTTTTTATACTTTTAACTCTAGCTGGATATATAAGGTTTATGGGTACATCCTTAGGAGGCGGAACTCTATATACATCTACCTCAGGCAAAAATGGAGAGGTTCTAATATCTTTATTTTTTATATCCTTGGCATTAGCAGAAACTAGAGATAAAAAGAAAAAGGCAACAAAAAAATATACCCAAATATACCTTTTCATCCTCTTCCCCCCTTAGTTAGCCCTTATCCCCTCTAAAAATATCTTTACAAAGGTATTAAGGGCCAAGTTTAATTCCTCATCTGGTACAGATCTATTTAAGAATATCTCATTAGTCTGAAAATAAGAAAATA
>JAMONC010000241.1 GCA_027066725.1 Desulfobacterales bacterium | reverse complement strand
TTGAACAAAGAAGTAAATATCCTCAGTTATAGCTTTTACATTCTCTAGTCGATCAGCAGTAATAGTGGTAGTAATACCTCCAGGGAATATAGCGTGAGAAAATGGAGCCTTGCTCCCCAAAACTGCTAATCCTTTTCCACCCTTGGCTATTATTTCTAGTGCTTCAATGTAATGAGCAAAAAATGTAGCTACTAATTTAGGCTCTTTTATATAATCTCCAGGAGCTTTTTTAAAAGAAAGCAAGGGCTTTTTAAGTGCTAGCCACTTACTAAGTTGTTTGAATAGAGGATCAGAGGTGCTATAAGAAGATAAAACTGAAAAATCTACATAATCAGGGAGAGTAAGCTGATAAAAATGTAAGATATGATCACAAACTATATGAAGTGCCAGAATAATATCCATTAAAATACATCCATTTGATGGAGGTTGGACATTATAAATCTTAGCTAATGCCCTAGCAGCAGCAATACCATGTACTTCATGACATACTCCACATATTCGTTGTACAATACGGATAGCATCAAGAGGTTTACGCCCAAGGAGAATATTTTCAATCCCTCGATACATTTCACCATGTATCCAGGCATCTATTACTTGGCTATCCTTAATCTTTGTTTCAACAGATAAATGTCCCTCAATTCGTGATACTGGAGAAAGAACTAATTTTTGTGCCATAATTATTTATTCCTTTTATAGTTTTAACAAATAATCTCAAAGAAATTTTATGTCTTTTAACAATGTAACTAAATATAAATAAGTTATGATGTTTATATAAATAAGTTATGAGCGTTTTAGCTAATATTCGGCTAATAAGAAAAAATCTTAAGAAAAAAGTAAAATAAAATAATAAAGAGTTATATCCTTAGAGTTATATCCCTATTGTAGTTTTATTGGGGGAATCAGATGGACCAAAAATCTAGGTAATATGATTACAATCCTTTTATATTCCATTAAGGGATTTTGGTTTAATGGATGTAAAAGTGCCCTATAGGCAAATGGCCTATAAAGAGGATCACCAATTAATACCATTTGCCAAGACCAAAATCTTTTAGAATAGGCATAGCACTCGGCAAGAGAAAATCTTCCATCTAATAATAAGGTAAAAAATAATTCTGGTATAGGAAATGCCTGAATATAAGGCTCTCTTACAGGTCCAAGGGTTGCACAAATACCCTTTTCCAACATCTTTACACACCAGATATTACTCCTTTTATTGTGAAGAGTTGTACACTCTCCGCTTGCTATATGATAGCCAATAGAGCCCCTTTCCCAAGTAAATGCATCAACATAGTGTGCATAACTATACCATCCACAATAAAGAGCAGCATTTGGACAACTACCTGACGGGAAAACAGAGGGTTTTTGATCCAAAACTACAGGCATTACTCCGCTTTGTTCTATAATTTGTGCAGCAAGATGTATGGACCAATCATAATATTTATAACCAAAGTCCCTTTTTATCTTTGGTATTTGATTAGGTCTTGGCATTGGCCATCTTGCATCAAAATATGCAACACCTTTTAAACCATGTGTTTCAGCATAGATACTATCATCAATAATCCTTTTTACGATTTCGGGACTTGGAGCATCAAGTCTTGAGACCATTATTACTTTAGGTGGCACACTTTTCAGTAAATAAGACGGAACACCTAAAAATAGCCTATTAGGCACCCAGCCACAAAGCTCATAATTTTTGTTTTGCACAAGTGCCAATTCTGAATCAACAGAGGCAGTAGTTGCTTGAGGTGATAAAAAGCGTTTTTGATTTTCTAGAATTCTAAGCTCTTTTTTTAATTTATTTAAATTTTTTCTATAGTTTTT
>JAMONC010000240.1 GCA_027066725.1 Desulfobacterales bacterium | reverse complement strand
TTTTAGTTTTTTCATTTTTTGTTGGAATAGCTATTGTTTTACTTGCAAAGGGTAAATTAGCAAGTTTTGTTCCTGCGCCAAGGTTAACATTATTTCCCAGTATACTATCTCCTATATAAGCGAAATGTCCTGCTTTTGCATTATCTAAAAAGATAGAGTGCTTAACTTCTGTAACATGGCCTACAACACATTTGGAACCAAAAATGCTCCAACCTCTAATGTAAGCTCCTTGTCTTATCTCTGTATAATCACCGATAATTGTAGGCCCTTTTATAAGAGCTCCAGGTTCTATTATAACAGATTTCCCAATTTCTATATTAGAATCCATAAATACTGCACCAGAACATAATATAGTAGCATCTTCAATAACTTCACCATCTACTAATACCCTTAATTTTCCTGTAGCACTACATATATCAAACTCTTCTAATGTAGAACCATCTGGCATTAAAACAATAGGTCTTAAAAGAGGTTGTTGCAATGGTATATTGTTAGGCAAGTTAGGAGTTATTGTTTCAATTATAAAATCCTTTAGTTTTATAAGAGGGAACCAACAAAGTTCTTCTTCATTGAAGATTTTTGTTAACTTGCGCGGAATATAACCAAAAAAATCTTTTTGTTTCATATAACCTCTCCTAAGAAATGTATAAATCTTTTATTACAATTAGTGTAAATAAAAGATAATATGATATAATTTTTATTAAAAATCTATTATTGATGCTACTCTATTTTGGTCTATAGAGTCAAGAATGCAAATTCGTGGGGTGTTGGAGTACAACAAATAAAGCTGGGATATAAATAACCGAAAATAATAGAAAGGTGTTTGCATGAAGAAGGATTCTTTCATTTTACATGAATTGTTAGAGAGTGAAGGACTAAAAAACGACAATGTAAAAGAACGTTGTCCTTATGGAGAGAGAACTTGCCCAGCACTTATAGAATTAGAAAATCTAAGAAAACGTTGTAGAATTCTTGAAAGATTGGTTAGTACAGACCCTTTAACAGGATTATATAATTTTAGACATTTTATAGAAGCATTAGAGCAGGAAATGGAAAGAAGTAGGCGTACGGGCCAACCTACTTCTTTAATTATGATAGATTTAGATTTTTTTAAAAAAATTAACGATAAATATGGTCATCAAGCAGGTAATAAAGCTTTAAGATATGCTAGTAACTTATGGAAGAAAAATACAAGAAAGATAGATGTAGCGTGTAGATATGGAGGAGAAGAATTTGCAATAATTCTTCCTGCTACATCTATTACTAGAGCAATTCAAATTGCAGAAAGATTAAGAAAAAAGCTAGAGACGACACTTATTCCTATAAATGGTAAACGTATAAAGCTAACTGCTAGTTTTGGAGTAGATACATTTTTCCCACACGAGAAGCTTAAACCAGACTCATTTATTAAAAGAACGGATCAATATCTTTTAGAGGCCAAAAGAAAAGGTAGAAATAAAGTATGTTTTAACCAAGAGTTATTAAAAGTTAAGGTTGGAGTTACAAAAGAGGAGAGAGTCGCTATTAACGAAATTATAAAGGAACAAAAGCACCCTAATAGGGGGTAATTATGGTTTATAGGATAAATAATTCTTTGCCTTTAATGGTGTGTTTTAGTAGTGGAAAAGGTGGGGTAGGTAAAACTAGTTTAGCACTTAATACTGCAATGTGTATTTCTCAAAAAAATAGATCTGTATTAGTTGTAGATGGAGATTTGGGTCTTGCTAACATAGATGTAATGTTAGGACTTAATGTTGAAACTACTATTAAAGACATATTAGCTTATGGTGGAGATCCTCTATCAGCAGTTGTATATCCAGAGCCT
>JAMONC010000239.1 GCA_027066725.1 Desulfobacterales bacterium | reverse complement strand
ATAATCATAGCAGTAAAGGTTTTTTTACCCTTTTGATATGCCCTTGTAGCTGTAATTAGATGTAAATCAGGCATTTGTACACTCGCTCCAGTTGGAGGGTCGGCCTTCCAGCCAGGTAGTTTTTTTAGATATGGATAAAGATCAGTATAACTGGCTGCAAAAGCTATAGCTGTTGTAAAAGTCAGTATTATAATAAGGCATCCCCAAGTCCTCAGTATTTTATAGAGCCATATTCTTTTCATATTGTCCCTCCATTTAAATTTTTTCCTCCTCTCTTTTCCAAGTTAGCATACAAATTATATTAAGTTAACCCCTTTGCTCAATATCAATAAGTAGTCTTTAATTCCTGCAAAAATTAGTCCTTAAATTTTCTTTTTTAATAGGTTATTGCATTGCATATGTTTGTAGTTTTATGTTTAATAGATTTATTTTAGTTTTCTTTTCTAGACCTGTTAAGAGAAACAAGGTATGGTATTTATAGAGATTTTTGTTAGACTTTTAAAAAACCCTAGGCAACATTTTGCCTCTGTCCTAGGGGAGGGAATATAATGGAAGCTGAAAAGCCTGATATAATACTTGCAAAAGAGATAGAAGAAAAGCTTAGAAAGAGCATGGGGCCCATACTTGAAAGGTATGGACTTAATGTAGAAGAATTAATCCGTCCCTTACAGTGGCGGCCCATTGTTCTTATTATTGGCAATTATTCATCTGGTAAATCAACATTTATTAATGAGCTTCTTGGAACCCAAATTCAAAGGACAGGCCAAGCCCCTACAGATGACTCTTTTACAATACTAACTGCTCCTGCTCCTGGAGAAAAGGAAGGAGAAATTCCTGGTGCAACAGTTGTAAATGATGAGTCTCTTCCTTTTGAATCTTTAAGAAAGTTTGGCGATGCCCTTATATCCCACTTAATATTAAAACGTATAAATAGCCCAATCCTTCAAGACTTAGCTCTAATAGATACTCCTGGAATGCTTGATTCTGTAACAGAAAAGGACAGAGGCTATGATTATTTAGGAGTTATTGGTGAGCTTTCTAGGATGGCAGATCTTATCATCTTGATGTTCGATCCTCATAAGGCAGGTACTATTAAAGAGACCTATAAAGCTATAAGGGCAACTCTTCCAGAAGCTGCAGGAGAAGACAGGGTCATTTACGTATTAAACAGGATTGATGAGTGTGAAAATATTGCCGATCTTGTTAGGTCTTATGGAACCCTTTGTTGGAATTTATCCCAGATGACTGGAAGAAAAGATATACCTAGAATCTATCTAACATTTTCTCCTTCTGCAGGTAAAAAGATTCCTGCTGGTTTTGAGATTTGGCTTTCTGAAAGAGAAGAACTTAAGAAAAATGTCTCAAAGGCGCCTCAGCTTCGTTTAAACCATATACTTCAAGAGGTAGATAGAGTCCTTAGAGAGCTTCTTTTAAAGGCTGAGGCTTTAAAGTCTTTTCAAGAAGGTTTTAAAAAGAAGTTTTGGACTGTATTTAAGACAACTAGTCTAATTGGTATATTAGCATTTTTCTTTACGGATGTATTAATGAAGTTGATTTTTCACTATCCTCAGACCCCATTTATCTCAGCACTTTTAAATGGGCATGTAACATTTGAGAATCTACTTTGGCCAATTGTAGGGATTTTAGCTGTATTTGGGCTATCATCTCTTTATGTACAGAGGATTTTATTCCCCAATCATGTAAAATATTGTATTGAAAATCCTGATAAACTAGTTGTACTTGATACAGATTATTTGCGTGATATCTGGGTAAGGGTAAAAGAAGATGTAATAGATCTTCTTTCTAAGCAGGCAAGAAAACAGCTTTGGATATCACA
>JAMONC010000238.1 GCA_027066725.1 Desulfobacterales bacterium | reverse complement strand
AAATATGAGGGGATATCAAATATAGCATATAAATAGCCACGTCTTTCCCATGGGCGCAATCTTCCTTCCATTTGGCTTATCATCTGTTCTATTTCATCTCTAGATTTAAATAAAAGCACCCGATAACAAGAAAGAGGTTGATCTATAAGTGCATCCATATTGATTTGTCCAAGACGAAGAAAACAGATCCTCCGTTTATCAAATGGATGTAACTTTTTAAATAGTTCCTTTCTCTTTGTTCTAGTAAGTCTCTTTCTCTTTTTTCTTCTTGATCTTGAACCAAAATCTTCTATTATTCTTTTTATATCTGGGTCTAAAAATAGCCAGAATATCTCTTCAAGGTCATCTTGAGTGCATTTAACCCCTTTTTTAGAAAGTTCCTCTAATATAGTCTCATCAAAGTAATACCCACTTTTACCTAAGTAGTGGATATATTTTGAAGGATCTACTCCAAGATCAAATAACTGTCTGCTACGCCAAATCCCTTTATCATCTTGATAAGATTCTCTTATAAAAAAATTCCATTCTCCATTGTTGTTTAAATTTCTTGCTAGATACATCTTTTTCTCTAACTATATGGTAAAAGTTTATGTCTTTTAGCCCACTTTTCTAATTCTACTATCCAAAATACCACACTTGAAAGCAAAAATGTAACAACAAGTTCTTTTAAACTAAGTGCCTGTGTGTGGAAAAATCTCTGTAAAAATGGAACATATATGATTGCAAGCTGAGCAAGAATGCTACCAATAACAGTCCAAAAAAGGGCAGGGTTTGAGTAAAAACCTTGTTTAAATATAGACAGCTTATCAGATCTTATAGCAAGACAGTGTCCAAACTGGGATACACAAAGTACAGTAAATACCATTGTCTGCCAATGACTACCAACTCTTATTGCTCCCCATTGAGTCAAAAGACAAACCCCTGCCATAATCAGTCCTATAATAAACATGTGTTGCCACATTCCACCAGCAAAAAGGCCTTCTTCAGGCCTTCTGGGTGGCCTTTCCATAATATCTGGCTCAGCAGGTTCAACAGTAAGTGCAAGACCTGGAAGTCCATCTGTCGCAAGATTTATCCAGAGTATGTGTATTGGAAGAAGTGGTATTGGTAGACCTAAAAAGGGTGCTAAAAATATTGTCCATATTTCTCCAGAGTTACTTGTAAGGGTGTATTTGAAGAATTTTTTTATGTTATCAAATATTTTTCTACCTTCTTTTACAGCTCTTACAATTGTAGCAAAATTGTCATCTAAAAGTATCATATCTGCAGCCTGTTTTGCTACATCTGTTCCTGTAATCCCCATTGCAACACCAATTTCTGCCTGCTTAAGTGCTGGAGCATCATTTACTCCATCACCAGTCATGGCAACTGCCTCTCCTTTTTCCTGTAGTGCAGATACAAGTTTTAGTTTTTGATCAGGGCTAATTCTTGCATAACAACGTATATGAGATACAGCCTCTTTTAGCTCTGAAATAGTCATATTTTTAAGTTCTTTGCCAGTTAATACTAGCTTTGAATCACTTTGTTCTTTTTTTGAAACAATACCAATCTCTTTTGCAATAGAAAGTGCTGTTACAGGATGATCTCCTGTAATCATAATAGGGACAATGCCAGCTTTTTTACATATTTTTACCGCATCTTTTGCCTCAGGTCTTGGAGGATCCATCTGGGCAACAATGCCTAAAAACTCCATATCTTTTTCAACTTCTTCTTGTTTATAACTCTTTTCAAGAAATTTTACTGAAAAGGCAAGGACCCTTTTACCAGATGAGGCAAGTTTAAGGTGAATATCTTTAGCTTTTTCTCTATCAAATTCTTTACACATTAAAGAGACAGCCTCAAACCCCCC
>JAMONC010000237.1 GCA_027066725.1 Desulfobacterales bacterium | reverse complement strand
GGTTAAGGACCATCAAGTCGTTGGGGCAGATGTACATACATGCCGTCTTCTCCCCACCTTTGCAACCGTCACATTTTTCCGGGTTGACAAAGCTTGGCATCGCAATACCTCCTGATTTTTTAGTTTCTTGTTCCTAGTTAACACTAACCTGTAACGCCTCTATTCAATTTATTAAAGTTGCTTGTGCTTGCTCCACCCCCTTTCTAATTTATACACAAATGACTATGCCTGTTTTTCCTAAATGGCGCAATACACAAGCTTATTAAATAAAAAAGGTGCTCGCCCTCTTGCTTAGGAACAAGCACCTTTTAAAGACTTCTAATCTATTATGTAAACACCTGCCCATATAGCCTTTCACCCCTTTGGGCATATGGGTAGATGTATATCTCTTCATCAGCAAGACCTCTTTAAACTTTAAATCCTTTTGTTAAATCTTCTATACTCCCCAAGTAAAGGACTTTACAAAACAAACCTATTTACTACTGATAATGAATTGTCACTCATTACTAGCTGATTTTATATTCAGTATCTTACAAAATGTCAAGAGAAAAGTAAATAAAAGCTAATTTTTAGCCTTTTGTGCCCCAAAATTTATCATCAATCAAAATACTTGCAATCTAATAAGCTCTCATCCATATTAATCAGATTAGGGAGAAGTTACGATTTTGACAACAAGCATAAGGAGAAAATCATTAATATGCCAAATGCCAAAATTTGTGCTGCAATATTAGCCGGGGGTAAAAGTTCTAGATTTTTATCAGGAGATAAAGCATTTGCAAGATGGAAAGATAAAACTATTATCGAAACAGAAATTAACATATTAAGAAATATCTTTGAACATGTATTCATTGTTTCTAACCACTTAGAAACATATAAAAAACTCGGACTCCAAGTAGTACCTGATATCTATCCATTTAAAGGACCCCTAGCTGGATTACATAGTGCTCTTGTAAACTCAAGATACGATAGAGTCTTTATAGTAGGATGTGATATGCCTCTATTAAATAAGGAATTAATCTGCTGGATGAAAAATATAAATACATGGGCACCAACAGTAATACCATGTCTCAAAAATGGGTTGGAACCTCTACATGCTATATATCATAAATCTCTAATTCCTATTATAGAACACTTTCTTATAACTCCCAAAAGGACTATTGGACTTCAAGCCTTGATAAAGTTACTACCTTATAGATCAATTACAGAAGAAAAAATAAGATCATTTTGTCCTAAACTTTTGTGTTTAAAAAACATTAACACAGAAGAAGAATTTGAATTATTAAAAAGGTTATAAAAAAAGAGAGGTATCAAGTATTATATCTGCAATAATAAATCTCTTATAGGCTAACTCCTTATTAGGAGCAATTTGCAGAGAAAGCTCCAAAAGTTGCCTTTGAACCTTTGATAATTCTATTGTCGGGTAATTTTTACCTTCAACAAAACCTGATAATCCACATACATGAGATTTTCCATTTAAACTTGTAGGCACTCCATATGTTCTACAATTTACAGGTCTTGCAAAATAAAGAAAACAAAGCCCATTATCCGTTAATAAAGGGCATCTAATTTTATTAATCGACATTGTATTTATGTTGGGAATCTTTATTAACTTAAGAAACTTTTCTTTAAATTTTTTTGCTAAGCGCTCTAGTTTTCTTCTTTCTGATCGTTTAATATCCTTTATAATCATAGCTAAATTGAATGCTTCAACAAATGAAATATCAAAAAGGGCATAGCAACAACTTGTACATCCAGGTTTACATTTAACAAGATGCTGAAATTCTTTAACAATAATAGCTACTGCATTATCAACGTTATTAAATATTTCGTCCAATTCTACTATTTTATTTTTTTTATTAAGATCCATGCAATACTCCAATTTTAATCAAAACTTTTGTAAAAGATGCGGTACTTGCTGTCAAAAAGGAGGGCCAACCCTCCATATTCAAGATATTGAATCAATATACAACATTCCATTACATCCCAAACACCTTATTACTCTACGCAAAGGAGAACTAATCTGGCATCCTGTTAAAAGACAGCTTATAACATTAGAACATGAAATTATAAAGATCAAAGGCAAAAAAGGTAGCTGGGCATGTATCTTTTATGATAAGACTTCCCGTAAGTGTACTTGCTATAAATATAGACCCATTGAATGTAGAGTATTAAAATGTTGGGACACTAAAGATGTTGAAAAGTTATTTTTAAAAAACACATTAACAAGAAAGGCTCTATTAAAGACAAATTTCAATTTATTAGAATTAATAGAAGCGTATGAAGAAAAATTTGATTTAAACTATTTCTTTTACTTAGTTCGATATAACACTACACAAGAAATAAAAAATTTCATTGAAGCAGATGAAAAGTTTAGAAAAAAAGTAATAACTTCAACAAAAATAACTACGCAAGAATTAGAATTCTTTTTTGGAAGAGATTTAAAAACATTATTAACTCAACTAAAACAAATAATTTAAATAAAAAAATAAAAGGCCTCCTTCTTAGGAGGCCTTTGCTGCTCAGCGAGCTGGGTATTATAGAGGGGGCTTATTCTTCTCCTTCTTCAAATGCCTCTTCTACACCCTTTCCATAACCAGGCACCCCGTACATAACGGTACTTCCAGAGGAGAAGAACTCTAATTTCCCCTCACGGACCAACTCGTTAGCTGCATTTTTGATCTCCCGGGGTTTGGCCGAAGGATCTGCCTTATATAAGTCCTTAATGTACATCTTGGACTTATGTTTAGCCTTCTTTGTGGCATACTCCAGGATCTTTTGTTTTAATTCTTCTTTATTAACGGCCATGGTAGCCCCCCTTATGTTTTTTATTACTCAAATTTCTTTGTATGAATTGTCCACTTAAAGTGTGTACTTGTATGATATGTATCATAAGCAAGCCTATAATCATCAATAGACTTCTCAGTAAATGGAATTTCACATTTCTCAAAGAATTTCTCCCAACCAATTCTCTCAGCCCAATCACCAAGACGCTCATATTTTCTTGCATCATGAGCATAGGTCTCAAGGATCTTACGTATAGCCTTAACAACACCAGGCCAACGTGGTGGCTCATTAGGAATATAAGGAATAACTAGCTTAGAAAACTTTGGAGCACTAATTCTGTTAGATATCTTACCACCAACAAGTATCGCTACACCATCGCCTTCACCATCAGCTAATGGCATTGCAGGACACATAGTATAGCAGTTACCACAGAACATACAACGCTCTTCATTAACACGAACAGTCTTAATCTTCTTTCCATTAATCTCTACTGTAGCAGGTTTAATTGCACCCAATGGACAAGCTGCAATTGCTAAAGGAATCTCGCAAACACCATTAATACGCTCATCCTCTACTAGAGGTGGTTTTCTGTGAATACCTAAAATTGCAATATCTGAACAGTGAACTGCACCACACATGTTAAGACAACATGCAAGAGCAATTCTTACCTGTGCAGGAAGTTTCATGCTCTGGAAGTACTCAAAAAGATCATCCATTACTGCTTTTACAATACCAGAGGCATCAATTGCAGGTGTATGGCAGTGTACCCATCCCTGAGTATGTACGATATTGGTTACACATGCACCAGTACCACCTACAGGGAACTTATAAGAACCACCAGGATACTTTCTCCCTTTAAGATCATCTAAAAGAGCTCTTAAGGTCTCTTCATCTGTTACATGGAACTCAAGGTTATTTCTTGTAGTCCATCTTACATGGCCTTCACAGTATTTATCTGCAATTTCACAGATCTCTCTAATAGTATCTGTAGTAATAAGTCTTGGAGTAGCACATCTAATTGCAAAAACGACATCACCACTTTCAGCTGTATATTTAATAACACCAGGTTCTATTATCTCGTGTTTTAACCATTTACCATAGTTTTTCTTAATTACTTCTGGGAAAAACTGTGCATAGTGTGGTGGTCCAATATCTGTAATCCTGTTCTTCATAGGCTGCTTCGGATCATAGAGCTTCTCTGCAAGCTCTGGATCATAAGGTTTCTGAAGCAGCTCAGATACATCCATATTTTCTCTACCCTGTTCCATCTCAAAATCAATAAGGCGTTGAAGCTCTTGGCTTGCATTACCCATATGCTTATTCCTCCTATTTTTTTCTATTTAGATTGATCAACATCTTAAAATAAACATATATTAAGCAGCATGACGTTTACGGAACTCTTTAATATCACGATCCCAACCACCAGGAACTTCATCTGCAGACCAGAATACATAGGGGTTAGAACGTGGCTCTTTAACCATCTGTGGAATTGGCTTAAGCTCTGTTACTCTCAAGAATTCCTGTAAGCTCTTTCTCTGTATAAGCTCACCAAGACGCTCTCTGTTCTTTCCTTCTTCCATCCACCATTCCCAAACTTTATCTACAAAATCTTTAAATTCATCATAAGGTGGCTCCATCTTCATAAATGGAATTACTAATGTAGAAAGCTGAGCACCTTCAAGGATTGGAGCCTTTGCACCAACAAGTATTGTTGCACCTGTATCAACACCAGGTCTTAATGCCTCAGGCATTACATTAATACAATGCATACAACGTACGCACTCAGAATCATCAATGTGTAAGGTCTCGCCCTCAAGCCACATACACTGAGCTGGACATAAATCTATTACTTCTTTTTGAATATCAAATTTACCCCAATTTCTATCTGCATGTGCACCTGCGTTGGGTTTAAGCTCACCATGGATATATGCTCTTACCGCTTTTTGATCAATGCGGATTCTGTCTCTCCATGTACCAATAATAGAGCAGTCACAACGTGCAATTGCAGCAACACAGTCATTTGGGCAACCGGATATCTTAAATTTGAATTTATATGGGAATGCAGGTCTGTGAAGCTCATCCTGATACTCTTGAGTAAGATGATAACAAATAGCCTGAGTATCTAAACAAGACCATTCACAGCGAGCCTTACCTACACAACAAGAAGGGGTACGTAAGTTAGACCCAGAACCACCAAGGTCAGCACCCATCTGATGAGTAAGATCGTAGAATGTGGGCTCAAGCTGATCTGTTTTAGTTCCCAAGAGAACCATATCACCTGTAGAACCATGGAAGTTTGTCATACCACTTCCACGATTGTCCCAAAGATCACAAAGCTTTCTTAAAAATGCTGTTGTATAAAATTTACTTGCAGGCTGATTTACACGTAGAGTATGGAAATGAGCAATGCTTGGGAACATATCTGGAACGTCAGAATAACGTCCGATAACACCACCACCATATCCAAAAACACCAACGATACCACCATGCTTCCAGTGAGTTTCCTTATGTTTATAAGAAAGCTCCAACTGTCCCAAAAGGTCTAAGCATTCCTGCTTCCCTTTCAACCCCTTTGCTTCTATGTCATCAACAAAGCTGGGGAAAGGCCCCTTTTTAAGTTCTTCCAACATTGGGGTGTCATGTTTCTTGACATCTGCCATTTAGCTCTCCCTCCTTAAATGCTAATTTTCTTAGGTTGTTTTTTCATGGACTGACTGCCCCTGACCCTTTACTAATAAATAAAAATTTCTAAAAAGAAGGCCTGTTCTAAAAGCCCTCTGGCCACACTACTGAATGGCCATTCGTTTACGTTGAAATTTTTATAATATTTTTCCTCTTTCCTTGTCAAGCCTAAATGTAACTTTAGACACTAAAAAACTCAAAATTCTTATTATTTTCCACAAGAATTTTAAAGTTTTCTATTTTGTTTTTTGATTGAATAAATGAATATTCATTTATAAAAATAGATTTTAAAAAGCTAACATGAGTACTTAAAGTAGAAAGATTGATAATGGTTGGTATTAACAATATCTTTTAACCCAAATTCTTATTTCTTTTTTTGCTCTTATCACACCTAAAAATTTATATTTAGTGTTTCTTTTTATCATTATTAATAACCTATGATAAGTAAGAGCATCTCTGCAAATTAATCTAGTAATCTCTCCTATTTTTAGCTTTCTAAGCAATTTTTTAGCTTCATAAGTTGTCATGATAACCTCCTTAATATTACTAGTATTAACAAAATATGCAAAAGATAAACCTCTTATGTTAAAAAGATTTAATTGATAAAAAACAAATAAAAAATGCATCTGATAGCATTTTCTTGTCATCTCATTGTTAAAATTATTGTTATAATAAAATTAAACATATATTTAAATAATTGTTTAAACAGTAGGTCTGGATATGAAATTTATAAAAAATTTATTAAACAATAAATCTCTATGGGAAGTAGTATTTAACACCATTGAAGATGGAGTATTAATTATTTCTCCCAAAGGAGAAATTGTAGAATGTAATAAGGCTGCTGAAAAAATAACAGGATATTCTAGAGAAGAACTTTTACATAGAAGATGTACTATACTTAAATGTAACTCGTGTAACTATGCAAGGAAAAACTCTTCACCTCACTGGTGCACCCTTTTTAAAATTGGAGGCTTTTTAAAAAGACATTGTACCATTACCAAAAAAGATGGAGCTATTGTACACATCTTAAAAAATGCATCTCTTTTAAAAGACAGTGATGGCTCAATAATAGGAGCAGTGGAGACATTAACAGACTTAACAGAACTTGTAGAAAAAGAACATGAAATATATTGCCTAAAACAAGAATTAGATCTAGAAACTGACTTTTATGGGATGGTCGGGCAGTCTCCTAAGATGAAGGATTTATTTAATTTTATTACTAACATAGCCACCTCTAATATCCCTGTTATAATTTATGGAGAAAGTGGTACAGGAAAAGAGCTTGTTGCTCAAGCAATACATACATTAAGTAATAGAAAATCTGGTCCATTAATCAAAGTAAATTGTGCAGCTCTTAATCCTACCCTTTTAGAAAGCGAATTATTTGGACATATAAAAGGAGCATTTACTGGAGCATATAGAGATAGACAAGGACGATTCGAAGCAGCTAAAAATGGTAGCATATTTTTAGATGAAATAGGAGACATTCCTTTAGAAGTTCAAGTTAAACTATTACGAGTACTTGAACAAAAAACAATAGAAAAAGTAGGAGATAATAGACCTATAGCTATAGATGCTAGAATAATATGTGCCACCAATAAAAATTTAAAAAAATTAGTAGAAGAAGGAAAATTTAGGCAAGATCTTTATTTTAGAGTAAATATAATACCTGTCTATATACCCCCATTAAGAGAACGAAAAGAAGACATTCCTCTTTTAGTAGAACTATTTTTAGAAAGGTTAGCCTTTAAATCATACAAGAAACCTAAAACATTAAGCCCTGAAGTAATGAATATATTTATGAATTATAATTGGCCTGGAAATGTCAGAGAGCTTAAAAATTGTATTGAATATGCATTTATAACTTCTCCTACATATATTATTACCCCTAAACACTTACCACCTGATATTTTAGAACAAATACAAATAAATAAAAAAATTAGAAGGGCTTTACATAAACGACCAAAAGGAGAAAGAGATATTATTGAAAAACAAAAAATTATAGAAGCCTTAAAAAAAACGAATGGTAATCAGACTAAAGCAGCTCTTTTACTTGGTATAAGTCGTGTAACCCTTTGGCATAAATTAAAAATATACAATATAGAACTAAACAAACATATTAAATTTTAAACTTAGTCTTAAATACTAAATGAATCTTGCATATCTGTAGAAACATTTATCTTGTTTTTTAACCACATTTGTTGTTCCATATGTCTGAATGTCTTAGCTCGTTCAAGTACAGCAGATATATCTAACACTAATGCAATAGAACCATCTGCTAATAATGTAGCACCAGAGAAACCTGGCTGTTCTGTTAAATAATCAGATAAAGGTTTTATAACTACTTCTTGTTGTCCCATAAGAGCATCCACTGCCAAAGCAACTTTATATTCACCCTTTTTAACAATAGCAGCAAATATATGTTTTTTATTAATAAACTCTTCCATTATTTTATTTTTATCTTCAGGGAATTTAAATATATTATTCAACCTTATAAGAGGAAGAGTATCTTGCCTTACTGATATCAATTCAAATCCTTCAATATTACTAACTTTGGAAATGGGATATCTAATAGTTTCTTCTACACAAGACATAGGAATTGCCATCATCTGAGAACCCACTCTTATAATCATAGCTTGAATAATAGCAAGAGTTAAAGGAATCTTAAGCAAAAAAGTGGTACCTCTGCCAGGATTAGACTCAACATGTATTTCTCCTCCAAGTCTCTCTATCGCTCGCTTTACTACATCAAGCCCCACTCCTCTTCCAGAGGTATTACTAACTTCCACTGCAGTACTCATTCCAGGAGTAAAAATAAGCTCCCATATACGAGAGGGTTCAAGACTTACTGCTTGTTTCTGAGAGATAAATCCCATAGTAACAGCTTTTGCCAAAATAGCCTCTTTATCAATTCCCTTACCATCATCACTAATACTTATATAAACATAATTACCTTCTTGAAATGCTCTAAGTGAAACTATACCAGTTTTAGGCTTTCCAAGTTTTGTTCTAATATCAGGTGATTCAATACCATGATCAATAGCATTTCTAATAATATGGGCTATAGGTTCTGCAATTTCCTCTAAGACCCTTTTATCTAAACTAGTATCTGAGCCTTCTATATTAAGAGATATCTCTTTCCCTAAACGATGTGATAAATCTCTAACTAATCTATTATACCTATTAAATAACTGACCAATAGGTAACATCCGCAATCTCATTACAACATCTTGCATCCTATGAACTGCACCAGAAAGACCTTCTGTTTGCTCTTGTAAACTATATACCATAGACCTTAATGGCCTAAGCTCTTTAGGGGCTAAAGCTCCTGAATCCAACAATCGTTGATAAAAATGTTTTAATTGTCCTGTAATCCTAGAAATTCCTGCTTTTAAAACAACAAGTTCACCAACACCATCCATTAAATCTTCTAGTTTTTCTAAATCAACTCTAACGCTGTGACTTATATTGGTTAAAATTGAACAACTTGTTGATTTGCTATCACTTATATAATTAGGCTTACATTTAAGTGAATGCTTTTGATCAAGCTCATAAAATCCAATATCTATATCTTCAGACTCATTTATATGAACAGGCATGTCTTTAGGAGGAGTTATTTTTTTAGGTTTTAGATCTAAACTACCAC
>JAMONC010000236.1 GCA_027066725.1 Desulfobacterales bacterium | reverse complement strand
AAGCAGCTTTTAAACCAGCCATTACAGCCCCATGTTGTCCAAAATTTCTTGCAAGCTCTACTATAACTAGCTCAGGATGCCTCTTTTGTTCCTCTTTTAAAAGGGCAAGGGTTGTATCTTTAGAGCCATCATCAACGCATATTACTTCCCAAGTATATTCTATTTTTTCCATTACAGAAAAAAGTCTTTTGCAAAAGATTGGGACGTTTTCTTCTTCATTGTACATAGGGGTTACAATAGAAATTTTAGGTCTTTTGGACTCCTTCTCCATAGTGTTACTTTTTAAACCTCTCTATTAAATATTTTAATGCATCGACTACATACTCTTGATCTGCTTCACTTAAGGATGGATAAAGGGGTAAAGAAAAAAGTCTTTGGCTATTCCATTCAGCGTTTGGTAAGTCTCCTAATTTAAAACCATATTTATTTTTATAATAATGTTGTAAATGTATAGCAGGGAAGTGGAGTCCTGTTCCAATGTTTAATTCTTGAAGCGCCATAATAAATTCATCTCTAGATACTCTTAGTGAGTCGATATCTAACCTTACTACAAACAAGTGCCATGTATGAACATGGTCATAAGGCATTTCAGCAAGTGGCATAATTTCATGAACATCCCTAAGAAGATGCAAATAGTTCATAGCAAGGGTATATCTTCTATGATTGAAATAAGAAAGTTTTTGAAATTGATGTATTCCTATAGCCGCCTGAATATCAAGCATATTATATTTAAAACCTGGTTCATATACTTCATATTGTGGAACTCCACCTTTTGAGTATCTTTTCCATGCATCTCTACTAATACCATGAAATCTTAACATCCTCATTCTTTGGGCACGCTCATGATTGTTACAAAGGATCATTCCGCCTTCACCAGTTGTCATATTTTTTATTGGGTGGAAACTAAATACTGCTACCTCAGAATCAGAACCTATTACTCTTCCTTTATATTCTGTTCCAACAGCGTGAGCAGCATCTTCTATAATAGATAAGTTGTGTTGCGTTGCTATTTCTCTTATTTGATCTAAATCACAAGGGGCTCCTGCAAAATGTACGGGGATGATTGCCCTTGTTTTTTGGGTAATTTTAGCTTCTATAGATTTAGGTTCTATTTGAAGAGTATCCTTGTTTACATCTGCAAATATAGGTCTTGCACCACAATGTTCTATGACATTTACTGTAGATGGCCATGTTATAGGAGTGGTAATTATTTCATCTCCTGGCCTTATATCTAGTGTTACAAGTGCAAGATGGAGCCCTGCTGTAGCAGAATTTAGGGCGATTGCCTCTTGCCTTCCATCACTATATTCTACAAATAATTCTTCAAGCTTAATTACCTTAGGTCCTGTTGTTAGCCAGCCTGTTCTTAGACAATCAACTACTTCATCAATTTCTTGTTGACCAATAGTAGGCCTAGAAAATGGTAAAAATTTTTCCCTTTTTTTAAATGATTTCATGAAGCACTCCTGGTAATTAAATAAACTCCAATGCATATTACAATTATGCCTGCCCATCTAACAGGTCCAACCGGTTCATCAAAAAATACTTTACTAGCAAGGGCAACAACTATATATCCTATACTAAGAAGTGGATAGGCATAACTAACATCTACCCTGGATAATACCAACAGCCATACAACAACACTTATGACATAACAAGCAAGTCCAGTTATGATATAAGGATTTATTGCTACTTTTGTAGCAATGGGAATAATATTTTGAAAACAAAAACTAAATTTACCTATCGTTTTCATCCCCTGTTTTAGAGCAATCTGAGCAAATGCATTTAAAAGTACTCCCAATAGTATTAAAGGTAGATATTTGTTCATTATTTTTCCCTTGTTTTGTTTTTTTCGTTATTAAAAAACCTTC
>JAMONC010000235.1 GCA_027066725.1 Desulfobacterales bacterium | reverse complement strand
AGTTTTTTGCTCTTTTGAAATAGATGCTATTGGTTTTACGTGTGCCCTTACTACTATATCATCTCCATTTGAGATACCAGCAAGTATCCCACCTGCATTGTTTGATAAAAATCCATCAGGCGTTATTTCATCGTTATGTTCAGATCCAAGTATAGAGCTTGCCTTAACTCCTGCACCAATCTCAACTGCTTTTACTGCGCCAATAGACATAATCGCCTTTGCTAGCTCTGCATCAAGCTTATCAAATACAGGCTCACCAAGGCCTGCAGGGACTCCCTTAGCTATGGTCTCAACTACCCCACCTATTGAATCCCCACTTGAACGAACTTCCTTTACCCTTTGCTCCATTTTATCTACTACATCTGGATCAGGAGCAAAAAAATAATTCTGATCTATAAAAGAAAGCTCTCTCTTTTGGGCAACTACACCACCTAAAGCTACAGTATATGAAATGACTTCTATACCAAATTTATCAAGTATTGCCTGTGCCACTGCACCTGCTGCAACCCTTGCAGCAGTCTCACGTCCAGATGCCCTTCCCCCGCCCCTATGATCCCTTATTCCATACTTTTCATAATATGTAAGATCACCATGGCCTGGTCTAAAAACATCTTTTAAAGAGTCATAAGCACTACTTTTAGCATCCTTATTATAAATGATAAGACTTATAGGAGTACCTGTTGTAAAACCCTCAAAAACTCCAGATAAGATATGTACCTTATCAGGTTCTTTCCTACTAGTTTCTGCTACACCACCTTTACCAGGACGCCTTTTATCAAGGGCATCTTGTATATATGACTCATTAAGGGGAATCCTTGGAGGACATCCATCTATTACTACACCAAGAGCTGGACCATGAGACTCTCCCCATGTAGTAATTTTAAAGCTTTGTCCAAAACTATTACCTGGCATCTTTTAATACTCCAAAAAGATAAATTTAAATATTAATCCTCTTTAAAATCTCTTTTTTAACTGTCTCTAGGTCTAAAAGATCTGTATTAATAGTTATATCTGCCAATTCCTCATAAAGAGAAAGTCTTTGTTCCTTTAATTTTTTAATTTCTTCTTTTAAACCTAAACCATTTATAAGGGTTGGACGTTGTTGATCTGTTTTACTATCTTCTAAAATCCTCTTAGCCATCTCATCAATGCTTGCATCAAGCCATATTACAATGTCATCTTCAGTCTTTTTACTACGCCAAATATCTATATGAAGAACTGCTCCACCGCCACATGCAACAACTACTGGCTTTTCTATAGATAAAAAATAGCTTAACTCCTTTTGTTCTAGCTCCCTAAATTTACTCCAACCCCATTCAGACACAATATCTTTTATGCTCTTATCTGCCTTTTGCACAATACAATCATCAAGATCGTAAAAAGGTATACTTAGGCTCTCAGCAATAAGTTTACCCACACTAGTTTTACCAGTTGCTCTAAGTCCTATTAAAAATATCTTTTTATTAAATTTTTTGATATTGGGATTCATTCTTAGGAAAGCATCTCCTGCCACTTTTGCCAAAAATTAGGAAATGATTTTCTTACACAAGCTGGATCTTTAATGTAAAGCCCTTTACACCTAAGCCCAATTACTGCAAAGGACATGGCTATTCTATGATCATCATAAGTATCTATAAGTTCAGGTGTTAAATCACGTTTTCCCTCTATCTCAAGTCCATCTTCAAACTCCTTCACATTAACGCCAAGTTTTTTAAGTTCATTCGCAACAGCAGAAAGTCTATCTGTCTCTTTTATACGAAGATGATGCACATTTTTTATGCGAGTGACACCATCTGCAAAAACGGCTACTGCTGCCAAAGTAGGTACCATATCTGGCCATTTAGACATGTCTATATCTATAGATTTTAATTCCCCA
>JAMONC010000234.1 GCA_027066725.1 Desulfobacterales bacterium | reverse complement strand
CTTATCTTCAAGAAGCAGCAAATAAAGGGGATTTACAAGCTGTCTTTTGGGGAGTTTTGATGCTTATCTTTGTAATTGTTGCTTTAGACCAATTTGTATGGCGCCCTCTTCTTGCATGGTCTAGCAAATTTAAACTTGAAATGACAGAATCAGAAGTAACAGTAACTTCTTGGTTCTATGATCTTTTGATAGATTCAAGAATAATAATGCGTTTTAGAAAATGGTTATTAAAACTAAGTGATTCATTTGATATGTTACTTCTAAAATTCTCTTCCTCTCCCCAAAAAATATCTGAACATAAAACAAATAAGTTAAGTGGAATCATTGGATGGCTACTACTAATAGGGATTGGCTGTTTTATAAGTATTTATTTGTATAAATCTGCATTCCTTCTTAAAGAACTTACACCTCATGAGTGGTGGAAGATTTTAGTTGCAGTATTTGCAACATTTTTAAGGGTAAGTGCTGCACTTGTTATAGCTCTTTTATGGACCATACCTGTAGGGGTTGCAATAGGTACCAATCAAAAGGTTGCAAGGTGGTTGCAACCTATTGTACAAATAGCTGCATCTGTACCTGCAACTGCTCTATTCCCTGCATTTTTACTTTTTGTTCTTAAGCTTCCTGGAAAATTAAATACTGCTGCAATACTTTTGATGTTGATGGGGACTCAGTGGTACTTATTATTTAATATTATTGCAGGGGCGTCTGCTATTCCACAAGATTTAAAGTATACAGCAAAACTTCTTCAGTTAAATACATGGCAAAAATGGAGGCATTTAATATTGCCGGCACTTTTCCCATATATTGTAACAGGAATAATTACTGCTGGAGGTGGTGCTTGGAATGCATCTATTGTTGCAGAATATATAGAGTTTGCTGGAAAGACCCTAAAAACTACAGGTATTGGTGCTATGATTACTCAATCTACAGCTCAAGGTAACTATCCTATGCTTTTAGCAGCAACACTTGCCATGATTCTAGCTGTTGTTGCTATAAACAGGGCTGTTTGGAGACCTCTTTATAGACTAGCAGAAGAAAAATATCATATGGATTAAAGCCATGGGAAATATCTTAATTCAAATACAAAATATTACACAAATATATAAAACAGGTAAAAAGCCATTTATAGCACTTGAAAATATTGATCTAGACCTTAGAGAAAAGGAGTTTATTGCACTTCTTGGACCTTCTGGTTGCGGTAAAAGTACACTTCTTAGAATAATTACAGGGCTTCAAACACCAACTGAAGGGGCGATTATATATAAAGGAAAGGTATTAAAAGGGGTAAATCCTCATGCAACCATTGTATTTCAAACATTTGCACTTTTCCCCTGGCTCACTGTCCAAGAAAATGTTGAGATAGCTCTAAAAGCACGAGGTGTTCCAAAACCTGAAAGAGAAAGGAAGGCTCTTGATCTTTTAGATAGAGTAGGACTTGATGGTTTTGAAAGTGCATATCCTCGAGAACTTTCTGGTGGCATGAGACAAAAGGTTGGCTTTGCAAGAGCAATGGCTGTTGAGCCAGAGCTCTTGTGTATGGATGAGCCCTTTTCAGCACTTGATCCTCTTAGTGCAGATGCCCTAAGGGGTGAACTAATAGAGCTTTGGACAAGTGGTAATATCCCAACTAAGACTATTCTAATGGTAACTCACAACATTGAAGAAGCTGTCTTTATGGCAGATAGGATAGTCATAATGGATAAATCCCCAGGTAGAGTAGTAGCACAATCTCCTATAAATCTTCCTCATCCTCGAAACAGAAAGTCACCAGAATTTTTAGAGATGGTTGACTGGATATATGCATTAATGGCAGGCCAGACCCAGCCTGAAGAAATTGAGATGGGAACTGCACCAGGTGAACCAGGCCAAACCAGAAGTATCC
>JAMONC010000233.1 GCA_027066725.1 Desulfobacterales bacterium | reverse complement strand
CTTGATGGTTTTGAAAGTGCATATCCTAGGGAACTTTCTGGAGGTATGAGGCAAAAGGTTGGTTTTGCAAGGGCAATGGCTGTTGAGCCAGAGCTTTTGTGTATGGATGAGCCCTTCTCTGCCCTTGATCCTCTTAGTGCAGATGCCCTAAGGGGTGAGCTAATAGAGCTTTGGACAAGTGGTAATATCCCAACCAAGACTATTTTAATGGTTACACATAACATTGAAGAAGCTGTATTTATGGCAGATAGAATAGTTATAATGGATAAGTCTCCTGGTAGAGTAGTAGCACAATCTCCTATTAATCTTCCTCATCCTAGAAACAGAAAGTCACAAGAATTTTTAGAGATGGTTGATTGGATATATGCGCTAATGGCAGGACAGACACAACCAGAAGAAGTGGAAATGGGTACTGCGCCAGGAGAGCCTGGACACACCAGAAGCATCCCTATTGTATCTATTGGTGACTTAGCAGGTCTTCTTGAAAGACTCGCTGAGATGGATGGTAGATGTGACATCTATCAGCTTGCATCAAGCCTTCATGTAAAAGACTCTGATCAACTCCTAAGGCTTACTGAAGCTGCAGAGCTTTTAGGTTTTGCAACTATTGTAGTTGGTGATATTACCCTTACTACACTTGGTGAGACATTTGCTGAGGCAAGTATTTTAACTAGAAAAGAGATATTTGCATCTAGAATAAAACGTCTGCCCATATTTAAGTGGATTCTTGAAAGGCTTGAGAAGGCAGAAAGACATGAGCTTGAGATAGATGAATTAAGGTCTGTACTTGAAGAAGAATTCCCACCAGAAGAAGCAGAAAAACAGATAAAGACTATTATAAACTGGGGACGTTATGCAGAACTATTTGCCTATGATGATGTAAGAGAGGTTATATATCTTGAAAATCAAAATTCTGAAGAAGCAGTAAACTTTTAAATATTTTTAAAAATCATATCTTAGTAAGCCATAAATAGTCCTACCAGCCCTTGGATAATCAAAAGGAAGCCCGTTGGCAGGAGCAGGGTCTTTGTAATATTTATTAAAAAGATTTTTAATAATTAACTGACAGGAAAAATTGCTATTTAAAATCCTCTTTTGAAGTATGGATAGATCAACTAGTGCATAAGCCGGCAAAGGTTTTCTGTTATCATCTGGAGATCTATAGCGTTTTCCACAAATAAATAGCCTTGAAGAGATAACTGTATTATCTAAAGGATGATATTCTAAAATTATATTTGCAAGATGAGATGGAGCACCAGGGGATCTTCCATCTATTTCTTCATCCTTTGTATAAACAAAGGAATAATTTGTTTTTACCAATAATTTTGAAAACAATTTATGTTTTAAGGCAATTTCAAAACCTTCAGAATATGCTCTTCCACTATTTTCATAAGTTGCAGGTTGATTTGTAGCAGGTTTTGGCCCCAACACGATTAAGTCTTTAAAACGACTATAAAATACATCCGCCTCAATAGTTGTTTTTTCCCATTTACTTTGTATACCTATTTGTCCAGTATATATCTTTTCTGGATTTAGATTAGGATTTCCTTTATAAGCTATATTGTTATCTAAAAATCTTTCTAGAAAACTTGGAGCTCTAAATGCTTGTCCATATAAAATTTTAATCCAAGTATTATTAAAGGTTTTCCATACAAGGCCTATTCTAGGATTAATAACCTTCTTAGTATGAGAATAAAAATAACAGTCACACCTTACACCTGTAGTAAGTAAGATATCTGGAGTCATACTCCATGTATCCTGTAAATAAATAGAGCCACTGTGATCCCAGTTATCATCTCTTGACGCCCAGTTTGACCAAGAAGAGATATTATAAAATCCACCAAGTGGCGTCAGAGTAAGAGGATTAATAGTAGAATAAAACCTT
>JAMONC010000232.1 GCA_027066725.1 Desulfobacterales bacterium | reverse complement strand
AATGTTTCCTTCCTTTTTATCTGCCAGGGCTTCAATAGCATTTTGTATAAGATTTAAGATAATTTGTGTTATAATATTTTCATCTGTAGTAATCTGCTCATCAGTACAATTTATATGAAACTTTATATTGTCTAATTTATCTGCAAACATAAGCCTTATGGATTCACATAGGCTTTTTATATTAAAGGTAATATTTTGTATTTTTAAAGGTCTTGCATAAGCAAGCAAATTATTTGTGAGATTTTCTAGCCTCTGAGCCTCTTTAACAATAATTTTCATATCTTCTTTTAGATTAGGCTCTTTTTGTGTTTCAAGATGATATTGGGCAAATCCTTTTATACTACTTAAAGGATTTCTAATTTCATGTGCAAGAACAGCAGACATCTGTCCTAGTGCAGCAAGTCTTTCTTGATGTTCAAGCATTCTTTGCAATTTTATATTTCTATTCCACATCCATATAAAGAAAAAGCTTATAAGCCAAAGGATTGCCAGAGATACTGTTATTAGTACAAGTTGTACATTAGCACGCCTTACAATAGATTGGGCAGGATATGTATGAAGGGCTACCCTTAAGCAATAGATATCATGTATTGATGCATTTTTTGAAGTTGATAGTTTTAAGGGAAAATCAAGTACAAAAACCCTTTCTCCTGTAGCAAGAATTTCAAAATGAGCACTTGGATGTTCATTTTTTATTACTTGTTTTATTCTAGTATCCCATACCTTTTTCCCAATAAGATGCGGATTTGAATGAAGAAGTATTTCTCCTTTATCATTATATAGCGCTAAAAAGGCTAAATCTTCCCATCTGTCAGAGTTTACTATCTTTTGGAAAAGATCTTTTTTAAATCCTTTCCGTTCTATAGAAAATCCTACATTAACTGCTATATCTACTGCATGTGTTTCAAGTAGGTCTTTTGATCCTTGTATGGAGATTTGGTATGTACCTACGGCACTTATAATAGCAACTATAGTAAATAGAAAAAGAATAAAGATAAATAGGTGGGATATGCCTTTTGATACAGCCATATCCATCCACATGGGTTTTATTGTTGAATTATTTGTTTTATTAATATCTTTCATAAGATAAGCTTTCTATTGACAAAAATACAAATAATATACAACTAATTAAAAGTTTGATAATAAAGATTGCCTTCTTAGGGAGAAAAAATCATGTCTCGTCCAATTCCTTTATATGCCATTATAGCAGCTATTTTATTGATTATCTTTGAGATTCTTTTGTTCCTCCGTATAGAATTTGTGATGAATTATTTTTATATGCTTGCCTGGTGGCCCTACATATTTTTAGCAGATGGTGTAGTAAAATACAAAACTGGTACTTCAATTTTAACTAGATCAAAAAAAGCTCTAATTTCTCTTTCTATATGGTCTGTTACTATATGGCTGATTTTTGAGATGTACAACCTGGCAATGAAAAATTGGCATTATATAAACATTGTACCAAATAAAGAGATTAGATGGCTTGGTTACGCATTAGCATTTGCAACAGTTCTTCCAGGGCTTTTTGAGACTTATGATCTTATAAGGGCTTTTAATATATTTTCTTCAGCAAGGCTTACTCCAATTAGAGTTACAGATAAATTAGAACAAATTTTAATATTAATAGGTATATCTTTTTTAGTCTTTCCTATAAGTTATCCTAGGTATTGCTATCCTCTTGTGTGGGGAGGATTTGTATTTTTGTTAGACCCTATAAATAGACGGCTTAATGGAAGAAGTTTTTTGGCTGGGCTTGAAAAAGGTGATCCATCTAAAGCCTATCAGATGCTTCTTTCAGGTCTAATTTGTGGTTTTTTGTGGGAATTTTGGAACTATTGGGCTGGTGCAAAGTGGATATATACTGTTCCCTTTGTGGGTAAAATAAAACTTTTTGA
>JAMONC010000231.1 GCA_027066725.1 Desulfobacterales bacterium | reverse complement strand
CTAAAATGACGTCTCCTTCTAAATGGCTGAAGGGTATTTAAATGGGGGCTTACCTCAAATATAATACTTCCACCATCCCCACCATCTCCACCATCTGGACCACCCCTAGGGATATATTTTTCTCTTAAAAAACTAACGCAACCTGCCCCTCCATCTCCAGCTTTACAATAAATCTTTACTTCATCAACAAAATCCATTACCGTTTATTTTTTGCCCTAAAGGATGGTAAATAATGAGATGATAGATATAAATACCAAGAAAAAAACACAAAAAAAGAACTAAAAAGCGGCTAGTAAAATAACCAGCCGCATAATAAAACTTCTATTTGTCTATGCCTGAGCTTCTATGGGATATACACTTACTCGTCTTCTATTTCTTACTGTCTCAAACTTAACTATACCATCTATTTTGGCATACAAGGTATAGTCTTTACCCATACCAACGTTTCTTCCTGGATGAAACTTAGTACCTAATTGACGAACAAGGATATTGCCTGCACGTACTTTTTGTCCACCAAAACGTTTAACTCCACGCCTCTGACCGACTGAATCCCTACCATTTTTGGATGAACCACCAGCTTTTTTATGTGCCATAGTCCAAACTCCTTTATAAAAAGCCTTAAACTAAGCCATAATTTCTTTAATCTCAATTGCAGTATAATGCTGACGATGGCCTCTTTTTACCTTATAACCCTTACGTCTCTTCTTTTTAAAGATTATAACCTTTTTATAACGGCCATGCTCAATAATCCTAGCCTTTACCTTTGCTCCATTTACTATAGGTTGTCCAACCTTAGCCTGCCCACTGTCTGGAGCAACAAGTAAAACATCTGAAATCTCTATCTCATCTCCGATGTCGGCATTTAGTTTCTCTACCTTAATAACTTCCCCTGGGCTTACCTTGTACTGTTTTCCACCAGTTTTTATTACAGCATACATAAAAAAATCCTCCGCAACAATAGAGAAAAATCGCACAGCAGTTAAAGTTAGCCAAGAACTGAAAATATGTCAAGAATAAGATTGCCTAAATTTAAGAAATTAGCTTTTAATTGACAACATGTTTTTAGATAATTAACATGATCGTTCAGAACTTAACAATAAGCGGGCGATTAGCTCAGTAGGATAGAGCGTTGGCCTCCGGAGCCAAAGGTCGTGGGTTCGAATCCCGCATCGCCCGCCAATGATATAACTAAGATAACTTATGTTTTAAGTCATTTAAAAATTGTGTCATAATAGAATCAAAAGCTGATTGACTAGATTGGTGAACTGCATATCTTTGAGCATATGCTCCACCCCAAAAGATTTTTCCTCCTTCACGAACCCCTATAGCATTATAATTTTTAGCAAATAACAATTGATTATTTTTATAGACGGTTATTTTCATTCCTACATAAGCTTGAAATCCCTTAAAAGCATAGTTTGTAATGGCAAAATCTATATGGATTGGGATAGAAGAATCTTTATTGTATGGGACAAATTCTTTAAATATTTGAGGTCCTTTTATTTCTAGATAATCTTTAAGCATATCTCCTACTTTAATTATCCATTTATTGGCTATACCTGTAGAAAAACATCTAAAAGAATAAACCATATTTTGGGTATTGGGATCTATTGAATAACTAACAGGTATATTAATCTTTGATAGGCTACTTGGATGCTCTTTTAGATAAACATCAAAACCATTAGATATATTATGGGCACAACCAACAAGTAGAAAAAAGGAAAACAACAAAATACAAATACTAAAAACTCCTTTTTTCATATATACACACCTCCTTTTTAAAAATAAAAAAGCGCAAGCCTTTTTATAAGCTCGCGCTTTTTCTTTTTTACTATATGTTAACTCATATTACATATCTTAATGATCCAATGTCATCTTTTTAGCAAATCCATTCCTTCCAGCTCTAATCTCGTCTGACCAGCGCTGGAAAATATAAGCTGTTGTCCTATATACAAGGTGACCAAACTTTGTATAAGGAACAGCTAAGAATAATGCGGCAACACAACCTAAGTGTAAATAATATACAGGATATGCAATAACTGCAATATTTAAAAGTCTTAAAATCTCTGCACCAAGTCCTGTAACACCCACTGCTAGAATAAGATAGATCAAAATCCAATCAGGAGTTGCACTTGAAAGAACTCCTTCTTTGGTTTTTTGATCTCTCATTGCCTTAACCATTAAAACACCTGCAATAAGCATTACAGCACCAATATTAGCTAATATCTTTACAGGATGAAACATTGATAAAGGTACATGCATCCCAAAGATATCAGCCCCAATAAATACATAGTTTGTTACAAAGAATAGAATGATAAAAGACCAAAGCAACCAAAGATGTCCTTTTGCTCTTTCCGCAGTTTGTCCACACTTTTTAAATCTATCATGTTTTAGGATTTCAATTATGGACTTCCAACCATAATCACAGATTAAATCTCCAAGTTTTGGCCTTGGATATGTCCCTGTATAGGACTGAGGAAGCTTTGCTCCCGCACTAATATCATGCCAGAATTCAAATACACCTTTTAGTGCAACGATTACAACGAAAATAGCTAAAGGCATAAACACTGCATCAATAGGAAGGACTGTTAAAACCTTTTCGTAATCTACCTCTCCCTTTGGAATAAATGGATGTCCTAATAAGAAAATCTCCCCTAAGACAACCAAAATAAAGAAGATAATAATTGCAACTACTCCTGTAGGCCTAGACATAATATCTGCTAGACCTTTTGGGGAAGCATAGTACTTGATGGCATTATTTCTAATACCAGCCAAAACATCACCTGGACGTGCACCACGTGGACAATAAGCTGTACAATCCCCACACTGGTGACACAACCAGACGTCTACATCACCAGACACCTTAGATGCCAATCCCCACTGAGCCCAAAGCATCTCTTTTCTGGGGAATGGTCTGTCTGGGTTAGACAGTGGACAAACTACAGAACATGTGGCGCATTGATAGCACCTATTAACTGTCTCCCCCCCAGAGTCCATGACCCCTCGTATAAACGAGAGATCCGGCTCCACCTTTTTGAAATCAGCCATGACAGGCACCTCCCTTTACCAACCTTTAAATGGATTCGGTCCCAGACCAATAATTTCTTCTACAAAGTCATTAATGATCTGAGGAACACGATCATAATCGTCAATAGCAACCTGTTCGAGTTTAACTCTCTCTGGCTCCATACCAAGGGAGTTAAGGGTTTCTGCAACATTCTCCATACGTCTATTACAAAGCTCACTACCTTTTATAAAGTGACATTGATAATCATCACCAAACTTACACCCAAGTAGTAAGCAACCGTCCATACCAGATGACATTGCATCTTTAATCCACGCCACATTAACTGAACCAAGACAACGTACAGGAATAATCCTTGGAAGTCTTGACCAGCTTAAGCCCTTACTAGCTGCCATATCAAGTGCAGGATAAGCATCGTTTTCACATGCAAAGATGATCATTCGCAGTTTCTCATCATCGTCATCTGGTACCTCAATAGCCTTGATCATAGAGCCAACAATATCGATGTTGTAATCTTTGAATCCAATAATACGCTCCGGACATGCACCCATACAAGTTCCACAACGACGACATCTTGTGGGATTGGGTTTTGGGGTACCTTTTTCATCATCATCTAATGCACCAAATGGACACTCTTCAGTACATCTCTTACACTGTGTACAACGCTGGAAGTAAAAGTCCGGATAGTCAAAGTCCCAAGTACGGGGATGCACTGCATGGCCTTCTTCTGCTGCCACAAGACACTGAATAGCCTTTAGAGCTGCACCAGCAGCATCTTCCATTGCTTCCTCTATGGTCATGGATCTATGTACACCACCTGCTGCATAAATACCAGTTCTTCTTGTCTCATAGGGGAAGCAAATAAAGTTAGAATCACAGTAACCACCAAAGAGATCGAGATCTTTAAATGAAGGACCTTGACGATATGCAAGGTTTATAACAGCTTCATCTTTAGTGGTTGGCACCATACCTGTTGCAAGAACAACAAGATCTACATCTATAGAAATGTCATCACCTAAAATAGTATTCTCAACATAGACAGTCAGTCCTCCAGAACCATTATCCTTAACCTCAGTAACAGCTCCTTTAGTGAGGAAAATACCAGGATCATCTTGGATACCTTTATAGAAATATTCATATTGGCCTGGAGTACGCATATGCTGATAAATTACATAAGCCTTACCATCTTCTGGTTGATCTTCACGCAAGTATTTAGCCTGCTTTAAGGCTACTAAGCTTGTAACAGCAGAGGCATAAGGGAAGTCTGCATCATCTTCTTTACCACCAGGGCTTTGAATAAATGCAACACTTTTTACTTCTTTACCATCAGAAGGTCTTTTTATCTTACCTGCCTTAGCAAGCTCTTCATACTGAACGTTTGTAATAACATTTGGATTACCCCATGCAAGATGAGGATATTCACCCTCTTTAGGGATATAGGGCTTCCAACCAGAGGCGACTACAACAGCACCGTAGATCTCTGCATTAGGATCTACTTCCATATAATGCCTACGGCCCTCATTCTTTTCTTCATATTTCTTATGAAGTTCCTCAGCAGAAAGCTCTTTTCCATTCTCATCAACCTTTTCCTCATCTGTTAAAGGAACAGGGGCATCCCACTCACTCTTTGTTCCTGCCTCTTTAAGACTTACTCTATATTCTCCTGGAACTCCAGCAATACGTGCTACTTCTGTAGAAGTCTTAACTGTAATCTTATCATTTGCTTGGACCTTAGCAATCAAGTCCCCAACAATAGGATCAATAAGGCTTGAATAATCAGGACCTACTGGAATCTGCTTTCTTAACTTAGCAGCAAAACCACCAAGCTGTGGTTCACGTTCAATAATAGTTACTTCATGTCCTACCTCAGCTGCTTCTAGTGCTGCAGTAAGACCTGTCACACCACCACCAATTACTAATATTCTTTGATTGACAGTTTCTGGTTTATAAGGATCAGGAAGCTGTGCCTTATCAACCTTGGCAACAGCCATACGGATATAGTCTTCAGCTAACTCCTGAACATGTTCCTTAAACTTTTCTGCATCATCTCCTTCACCTGGAGTTGGATTACTCCATACAACAAACTCCCTTAAATTAACTCTTTCTACAATAATTCCTGGGAAATCAAACTGTTTATATTCTATCCTGGGACTAACTCCCGCAATAATCACTGCCTGAAGTTCTTCAGACTCTATATCCTTTTTTACCATCTCTACGCCTGAAGGGGAGTAAAGATCATCATGAGTCTTTACTACATCTACCCCCAGGTCTCCAGAGGCTAATTCAACAAGTTTATCTATATCAATAACCTCAGAAATACCATCACCTGTGTATATATAAAGTCCTTTCTTTTTCGACATCAGCCTGCCCTCCTCACCACGGTCTGAATGGCCTTTAAGGCAGCAGCCGTTGCACTCTGCGCCGATGAAACTACATCAATTGGCCTTTTTGCACAACCACATGGTATAATACCTTCCTTTGGTTTTACAAAACCATTCTCATCATATTCTATACCAGGTATAGGCTCTGTGGCACCATGTGGTTGCATTCCTGTAGCAAGAACAGCCAAATCGACCTCTTGCTCTATTTTACCACCACCTATTGTATCTTCAGCAATAAGTTTTATTGCTTTTGTATCAGGATTTTCTCCTACTTCAGCAACTTTACCCTTTATAAAATGTACCTTTGGATCTGCCTTTACTTTAGCATAGAAATTTTCATATTTTCTGCCTGGAGAACGAATATCTATATAGAAGATATATATCTCTATATCAGGAGATTGTTCTCTTAAATAGAGAGCATGTTTTAATGTAGCCATACAACATATATATGAACAATATGGTAAGTGATTCTCATCTCTTGAACCGGCACACTGAACAAATCCCACTGTCTTGGGTTCTTCTTTATCTGATGGACGTACGATCTTACCACCTGTTGGTCCAGAAGGAGAAGCCATACGCTCTAACATCATATTAGTAATGATATTCTCATATTTACCAAAACCAAGATTATCAATCTTTGTTGCATCATAGGGTTGCCAACCTGTCGCAACTATAATGGCTCCTACATTTAAATTTATTGTTTCAGGCTTCTGATTTAAATCCACATGTCCTGGTGGCATTGCTGCTTTAATTTTTGCTGCTTCCTCTGTACCAATTACAGAAGCATCTAATACACACTGAGCAGGAAATGCCATAGGATGAGGCATATAAATCGGCTTTCTAGTATTCAAACCGAAGTTAAACTCATTTGGCACTTCTTGAGTTGCAGCCTCTTCACCTGGTTTACAGTTTGTACATTGAGGGGTTGTATACTTTGGATTAATCTGTATTTCTACATTAAAGTCGCCTGGGCCACCTGTAATGGATTTTACATCTGCAAATGTATAAAAGTTAATTCTTGGATTGGTCTTTACTCTCTTAAAATTGATTTCAAGACCACAAGTAGGGGGACAAAGTTTTGGGAAATACTTATTAAGTTGGGTAACTCGTCCTCCTAGAAAACTCTGTTTTTCTACGATATAAACATCGTAGCCCATTTCGGCAGCCTCACAGGCGGCCGTTAAACCACTAAAACCACCGCCTATTACCAGTATACTGTTACTCATCTGCCCGCTCCTTTTCTTCGTGCATCAGGTATTTTATCCTCTTCTCCCCAGCGGGTTCCCGCCGGTGGTCCGCGGTCTGTCTGCGAAATTCCCAGCCAACTCGCCGAACACCGGAGGACCGCCCTTACTTTAGATAACTATTTTATTTAAATGAAATAGTCAGGCGCCGAGTTCGGCGCCTGACTATATATGACGCTTTTAATCAGACCAAATCCATATCCCTATTATTCAGGAATGATCTGATGTAATTTCTTCTTAAAGACTGACCACTCACCAGTCTTTGGATCATACTTGGAGTTGACGAAGCACTTCCAACCACCCTCATCAAAGCCTTTGGTATCTGCTTCTGGGAAGTCTGCTCTGTAGTAGAAGCCAGGATACCTGGACTCTTCACGGAACTGGATGTGACGGAGGTGATCCTCAACACACCAAATTCTGTGTAAGTTCTCCCAAGCTCTCATAAGCTCATGGAGACCACCTGCTGCCATCTTCTCAGAGTCTTCACGTAGCCACTGTAAGTGCTGCATTACGATCTCAAGAAGTTTTGCATTGGTGGTGTAGTAGGTGGTCCAACCTGCACCGTACTCATCGGTGTACTTCATCAAGCGCTCCATCATGTGACGTGGTTTGATGTAGTTGGGGTTGACCATCTCATGAGTGGTCTTCTTGTAGTTCTCATAGTAAACGGTAACAGGCTTATAAATTTCAGCCTTAAGTTCATCAGCACTTACTGCTAAGGTTGGAGTAAAGTCTTTGTTGTCACGTACATATCTTGCCATTGCCTTAGCAGCAATACGACCTTCACAGTGAGAACCTGAGGAGAATTTGTGACCAGATGCTCCAACACCGTCACCAGCAGTAAAGAGACCATTTACTGTGGTCATTCTGTTGTAGCCCCACTTATAATCATCTGGTACCCAATCCTCATTTGGTCCACTTACCCAGATACCACAGCATCCAGAGTGAGAACCAAGCATGTAGGGCTCAGTAGGCATAATCTCAGAACCAACCTTCTCAGGCTCAATGTTCATAGAAGCCCAAAGCCCTGCCTGACCAACTGACATGTCAAGGAAGTCTTCCCATGCTTCACTCTCAAGCTCTTTCCAGTAGCGCTTGAGCTGCTTCTCATCCATTCCCTCTTTTCTCTTCTCTTCGAGGAATGCATTAAGAGCAGCAGCTGTATCCATATAGATAGGACCACGCCCTTCTTTCATCTCAAAGAGCATTAAGTGGTTACGTAGACAGGTTGGAGTAATTGGAGCTGTTCCATAAGGAGCATATTTTTCAAGCTCTTTCTTGGCACGCTCACTCTTTACATATGCTTCACCAAGACCATTGGTGACACCTGCTTTAAAGAGCAAGAACCATGCACCAACTGGACCATAACCATCTTTGAAACGAGATGGGGTGAAGCGGTTCTCCATCATGGTCATCTCAGCACCGACCTGCATACAAAGGGTATAGGTAGAACCAGCATTCCATACTGGGTACCATGCACGACCCTTACCTTCGTCAGTGCTTCTTGGACGGAAGATATTAACTGCACCACCGCAGGCAACAATCATTGCTTTGCATTTAAATATGTGAACTTTATTTTCACGTACGCTAAAGCCTACTGCACCTGCGATTGTATTTTCTTTATTAGCATCAAGAAGGAGCTTAACTATAAAGATACGCTCATAGAGGTCATAACCCATTTCCTCAAGAGCAGCCTTTGCAGCTTCAGCTACGATACACTTATAAGACTCACCGTTGATCATGATCTGCCATTTACCTGTACGAACTGGCTTTCCACCCTCGGTGAGTTTCTTTCCTTCACTTCCCTTTTGTTTCCAAATGGGGAGACCCCATTCCTCAAAGTGATGTACAGAGTCATCTACGTGACGACCAAGGTCAAAAATAAGGTCTTCACGTACAACACCCATTAAGTCATTTCTGACCATGCGTACATAGTCTGCAGGAGTATTTTCACCAATATAAGTATTAATAGCAGAAAGACCCTGAGCAACTGCACCAGAACGCTCAAGAGCTGCCTTATCAATAAGAGCTACCTTAGAGCCCTCGGGCATCCACTTTCCAATTTCCCATGCAGCACCGCAGGCAGCCATACCTCCACCTACGATAATAGCATCATACTCATGCTCCTCAACAGGGACCTTGGACAGATCCGGCTCGGCCAAAAGTTCCCACGTTGGTTTGTTTGGAAGTGCCATATCTTATTCCTCCTTAAATTCTTTCTTTCATTTTGTTTTTACCACACCTTTTTGAAAACCTAATTTACCTAACTACAAATTAGCTAAAATCTGCTGGAGTAGGTAAGGTTTTTCCAACTTCAGTAAATAAAAGCTCATTGTCTAGATCTTCTGGACTTGGAGTTGGTTCACCCTCATAAGGTTTAATAGAACCCTCAGGTGTGGTTCTAATGGGGAACTTAAACCTTTTCATGTTTCCATTACGGAACTTGACAGTCCACATAATTGAATCAGTACCCCTCATTGGCTGAACATAACCACCCATAGGAGCAATATCTGCATAGTGACGAACCTCAATTGCACCCTGTGGACAGATCTTTACGCAGGAATAACATTCCCAGCACTGATCGGGTTCCTGGTTGTAAGCT
>JAMONC010000230.1 GCA_027066725.1 Desulfobacterales bacterium | reverse complement strand
TTAAGAATTAGGGGAAAAGGACTTTATGATCCACACCTAAAAAATGTTAGGGGAGATCAACTAGTAAAGATATTAATAAAAGTGCCTAAAAAACTTTCTCCTGAACAAAAAAGGATTATAGAAGAACTTAAGAAAACAGGATTATAGAAACGTTACTAAAATTTTAAAATATCACTGGATACAAATACTTACTAGAAACATATATAAGAACTAATAAAAGTCCTAATTTTATAGGCCTATCAGGGATATTCCTTTGCATCTTTGCTCCCAAATAGCCACCAACAAGCCCGCCCACCCCAAAAAGTACCCCTAGTAAATAGTCAGGGCGGGTTTGTATACCACAAGAGCCAATACCAAGTTGGTATATTATTACTCCAACAACAGAACTTACTAATGTACCAAATAAACTAGCACCAGCTATACTGTGGACAGGTAATTCCAATACAGTTATAAAAAATGGAGCCATTATAGCTCCTCCCCCAATACCATAAGCTCCCCCCACTATTCCTACAATAAATGAAATAATAGTTATAATCCAAGGATTAAAAGAATATATTTTATTGTCAAAACTATATTGAGCTTTTTTGAGTGTAAAAGAGATTGTTCTTATAACAGCTTCTTGTGAGGGTAACAATGATTTATTGAACTTATTATTTTTTAGTGACTTATATATGCGCCAAGCTAAATATAATAAAACCAGCCCTACAAAAGGCTTAAAATTCTTAGGAGTTGAAAATATTGTAATCCTAAGCCAATAGCCAATAATAATTCCGGGTAAGCAACCAATTATAATAGAAATAGCTAATGGCCAATTCATCCTTTTTTCTTTTGTATAACGATATACTGTACCTGGAATAGCGACTATATTATATAAAAAATTGGTAGCACTTACACCTGTAGCTGTATATCCAAGGACACTCATCTGAAATGGCAAGAGCAGAAAAGCCCCTGTTACTCCTGCCATTGCCCCAAAAAAAGCAAGAACAAAAGTAACTAATGGTGGTATAAATATATAGGTAGTAACTTTTGAAATAGGAAATGTAACTTTAAATAAAGATAATAAACGTTTCACAAGAATCTTTTAACAAGATTAAATCATTCTTCTGTTAAGAACTTTCTCTGAAGAAATTCACAGTCCTTAGGAGATAAATCAAATATCCTTTCTGCCTCAAGAACAATCTCTTTTCTACTTTTTTCTGGATGAAGTTGAGTCTCTTCAGAAATCCATTTTACAGCTTTTCTTATTTTTTCACCTTCAGGAAGTAGCTCTTCTGTAGACATATAGTCTATTCCTCCTTTTGGTATTTTAAAAACACTACCATAGTTTTTCATCAAAGTTAATCGTTTAATTTTTAAGATCAAGAAAATTTATACCGATATAACTACTTTGTTGCACTGCAACAAGTACGTTGCACCCAAGGATCCTCTTATCTAACAAAAAAGCCCCATTTTTAGGCTTTTATTTAGAGTTTTTAGTAATTAAGAGTCCTCTTAACCATTGGCATCCTCCTTGCGTATTCATAAAAACAACAGGGTTGGCCCTTCCCTTTGGACTCGCCATAAATAAGGGCCTAATTAACAATTTAACTTTTAACTTAAAAATGCGGGAGGATAGATTTATGGGAAAACTTAGGTACCAAACTAGAATGCCAGGGAATCTTTTCCTGGCATTCACTGCGCTCTTAGCTTTTGTCCTATGTCTTAGCATAGGTGCAAACGCTTCATCATCACAAGTAGTAGCTAAAATAGAAAAACCTGCTTACAAATCAGGAAATCCTATTACTATCACAGGAAAAATTCAACCAGGACAAGATCTTTATGTAGTTGTTTGTACTAACAAGCTTTTTAGACCTTCAGATGCACCTGGTTCTGAAGAAAGAGCAAAACTTACAAAACTCTTTGGAGATACTGCAATTCCACCTATTTACTATTTAGTTACAACCCAACCAGATAAATTTGCTACTCCTGAACAAGTTTATAAAGGGCAAACCAAAGGACCATTTGCTTTTCCACCATTTAAGTTTGCAGTCAGAGTCAATAAAATAAAAAAGTGGAACCAGATACCTGATGACCTAAAAGGCGTACTTGGTCCTATCACCACTCAAAGACAATGGGCATTTTTAAGATATACCCATGAAAATAAGTTTGGAATTAATACCATCACCAAAGAAAAACCAATTGGTGGTGGTAACGCTAGAATGATTTTAACAGATTACAACAAGCAGCCTGAAGCATGGAATAAAGGCGTTCATATCACCTTAGATAAAAAGACTGGAGAGTTTAAGGTTACTTTAACACCGTATAAAAATATAGCACCTAATACAACCATGGCTGTATATGTAAATGGCCAAAAGGTTGGCACATATAAAGTTTTAAAGGCTGGTTTTTTCTTTAAAACTGCAAATACTTATATAAGTCCTCTTGTAGTCTTCTTAGGCGCGTTTTTAATTGGGGTTCTTTTTGTTATTATGGGCGCAGCAGGTGGGCTCTTCACCGCAGCTTTTCAGATTACAGTTATTGGTACTCGTGGACCAATCGGTATCAATGCAGCAAATACAGTAAAACCCACAAATTTATTCTTAACCCTTTGTTCTCCAATTTCTGGATTAATTAACTACTTTAAAGATAAAAGATTTGCTTGGCCTTTAGCCTTATTCTTTGCTCTTGGAATATTCTTGGGCGCATTTTTCTTAGGGCCTACACTCTCAGCTAAATACTTACCTATGAAGGCTTATAAATTCTATTTAGGAATTTTATGTCTTTTAATAGGTATAAAATTATTCCATGAAAGCTTACCAAGTACTATTGAAAAGAAAAAAGCACTTAAAGCTATTGTTCAAAAATTTAACAAAGCCATTGAAGAAGCCAAAAAAACAGGAAAAGCAGCAGAGCTTGGAAAAGTTGAATTTGATAAGTTTAACCTCATTAAGTTCGACATGAGATTCTGGGGTGAGACCTTTATTGCTCGTCCTTTAGCAATGTTCATTGGTGGTGTTTTAATGGGAATGATAGCCGCATCTTTTGGTGTAGGTGGCGGCTTTATGTTCATGCCATTTATGACATCTTTAATGGGATACCCAATGTATCTGGCCGTTCCGATTGCCTTAACAGGGACCTTTGCAACCTCTGTAGGTGGCATCGCAAAATACATATTGCTTGGTTACTCTCCTGATTGGCTAATGGCCGCATGCATCGCTGGTGGCGCAATCTGTGGAGGTATGGTTGGGCCCAGAATTCAGAAGCGTCTACCAGAAATCTTCTTAAAGAGACTCTTGGCACTCGCTCTTATCATTGTATTCATGAAATACACAAAACTTTTATGGTTTATGAGATAAGATGATGCCAAGTCTCAGTGCACCCATAACAGATCTGCTCAACTGGATCTGGCTTCACATCCTAACCCCTGTAGCGTTGGCTGTAGGAAAGGGGCTTGAGGTAATCATCCTCAGGCCTCTTTCCGAGGCCGGGTTAAGTCCTTTTGGGCAAGTATTAGTAGTAGGAATGCTTGTTGGATTATTATCTATGATTATAAAAAGGCTTCTTAAAACCCAAGAAAAAGAAGAAGCTTTTAGAAAGTTATTTGAAAAGAAAAAAGAAGTTGAGGAAGGGATAAGACAAATAGATGATTGGAAAATTAAAAAGGTCCTTTATGAGACATCAGATGAAGATATTGATGAAGAATATAACAAGTTTATCTCTATAAAGTTTGCTCATTTTGGACTTACTTATCTTCTTCCTATATTCTTAACTCTATACTGGTTAAGTTGTGTATTTTCTCCAGAAAAACTTACAGAAATAACAGGATCAATATTTCTATTAAAGCTACCCCAAAATCCTATTCATTTGCCCGGGCTATCGGTACCTTTGACCTTTTTCATTGGCTATTTCAGTTCTTATACAATTAAAAAAACAATAACTATTCTAAGTAAAAAATTAAAAAAATCTCCTATAGGAGATTTAAAGATTGCTAGAGGTGACACTAAATAGGAGGGAACATGGCTAAAAGTGTATGGAGTATGTGTGGCATGTGCTCAGTGCGGTGCCCCATACGGGTAGAAGTTGAAGATGGTAAAATCAAGTGGATTGAAGGCAATCCATATATTTTAAAAGGTGCTCTTTGTGCTAAAGGCTCTGCTGGACACGCACTTGTTGAAGATGACGAAAGGCCTCATGGTCCTCTTATAAGAACAGGCCCTAGAGGTTCTGGCAATTGGAAACTTGTTACATGGGATGAGGCCTTTGATTATGTTGCAGAAAAACTGAAAAAAATAAAAGAAAAGTATGGCCCAGAAAGTATTATGTTAAGTTGTCGCGGTGGGCCATTTGCAGATCTATTTAAAGCCTTCATCCATGCAATAGGTTCTCCTAACTTTTCTAACCACGATAGCGCATGTGGAAGAAACGTTCATCATGCTGCAAAAACTATTTATGGACTTGGTAGAAAAGGATTTGCATATGACATAAAAAATTGTAAGCACCTAATACTATTTGGAAGAAATCTCTTTGAAGCCTTACGCCTTGCAGAAGCAAATCAAGTAATGGATATGCTTGATAAGGGTGGAAGGCTTACTTATGTAGATGTAAGACAGACTATTACTGGAGTTAAAGCAACTAGATTCTTTTTAGTAAGACCAGGTACAGATTACGCCCTAGCCCTTGGTATGATAAATGAAGTTCTAAAACAAGGGGCTTACGACAAAGAATTTGTAGAAAAATATGTCATAGGATTTGATGAACTATGTTCTTTTATTGAACCTTATACTGCCGAATGGGCAGCTAAGGAATGTGGAGTAAAACCAAATGCAATAAAGGCTTTTGTGAAAGAGATAAATGAAGATAGACCTAGAGTTATATTCCATCCCGGCTGGATGTTATCTAGATATCATGATTCATTCTATGCAAGTCGTGCCCTTCAAATCCTTAATGTATTAATGGGCAATATAGAAGTAGAAGGTGGACAAATCTTCTCTAAAGGACCAGGTGATTGTGGAGTAAAAGGACTTAGAAGCTTTGATGCTCAAGTCCCAAAACCAGCAGCTCCAAGAGCAGACTTAGTAGGAGATAAGTATAAACATTGGGATAAGGGTCCTGGTATCTTCCATCTTTTCTATGAAGCAATGAGGACAGGAAAGCCTTATCCTATTAAGGCATTGATTTGTTATAGACACGATCCTTTTAATTGCTTCCCTGACCCAGAATCACAAAAAGAGGCCTTAGAGAATGTGGAATTATTAGTATCAATAGATGTTCATTACAGTGAATTTGGTTGGTATAGTGACGTAATCTTACCAGAGTCTACATATCTTGAAAGAGAAAATCCCATTGCAACCCAAAAAGGTCCTAAGCCCAGATTTATAGTAAGGCAAAGGGCAATAGAACCAAGATTAGATACAAAAGCATGTTGGGAAATATTTAAAGGACTAGCAGATAGACTAGATATTGGGCAATACTTTCCGTTTAATACTGCAGAAGAAATGTGGAATTGGCAACTTGAGCCAACTGGCTATAGTATAAAGGATTTTGAAGAAAAAGGTTTCATTCCTTTAACAGATAAACCCATATTCTATGATAGGAACAATCTTGAAGGTAAATTTAAGACCCCTTCTGGTAAAATAGAATTTATAAGTCAAGTATTAACTGAACAGGGACTTCCATCACTTAAGCCTTATGAAAGTCCTCAAAAACCTCCTAAAGGACAGTTTAGGCTCGTATTTGGAAGGACTGCTGTACATACCCACGGACATACAGTTAATAACCCCCTTTTAAATGAATTAATGCCAGAAAATGCTATATGGATTAATAAACGTGTTGCTGCGCGACTAGATATAAAAGAGGGAGATTGGGTTGATATTATATCAGAAGGTAAAAAAGCGGTAATTAGAGCACGTATAACTGAATTTATTCATCCAGAGGCTGTATACATGACTCATGGATTTGGAAGAGAAGTTCCTGTACAAACTAGGGCGTATCTTGCAGGAGCAAGTGATCAAAAGTTACAAAGAGGATTACTAAATAAAACTGATCCTGCAGGTGGTGGCCTTTGTCTTTGTGAGAAGTTTGTAACCATTAAAAAGAGCGTAAGAAATGCAAAGCGGAGGGTAGAGCTTTGAACAAATATCTAATATATCTAGACCAAAAAAGGTGTATAGGTTGTCATGGCTGTGAAATACATTGTAAGGTCAACAAAAATCTACCAGTTGGCCCAATTCTTTGTGAAATAAGCCATGAACCTCTAAGAGAAATAAAAGGAATTCCTCGAACAGAATTCCATTTTAGATCATGTTATCACTGTGATGATCCAGAATGCGTAAAAGCATGCCCTACAGGAGCAATGCAAAAAAGAGAAGATGGTATTGTCTTTATAGAAGAAGATAAATGCATAGGTTGTATGGTATGTCAAAAGGCATGTCCTTGGCACATACCTCAACTCAATCCTGCAACCAATAAAGCAATAAAATGTGACTATTGTAAAGATAGAATAGATGCAGGATTAAAACCTGCATGTGTTACAAAATGTGCAACACATGCTCTTAAGTTTGTAGAGTTAAAACCTTTATAAAAATACTAGTTTGGTGTCGTAGAGCCCTTACTACACGCGCCCTGGGGGAGATCTCTAAATCTTTGTTGAGATTTCCCCCTCTTTTTACGCTAGCCTTTTATAGCTTCTTTAAAAAATAAAGGTAAATTAAATATACCTTTATGAATATCCAAACTGTAATATTTCGTTTTAACAGTTAGTTGCTCTCTTTCTTTACCAATATATTTTATAGGATCAAATTTTTTACTTGCAAAAGCCCAGCTCCACATACCACTAGGGTAGGTTGGTATAATACCATAGTAGAATTTTACAATCGGGAAATCTACTTCTTTTAGTTTAAGATTTATTTCTTTGATAAGATCAAGATGATATATAGGAGATTCGCTTTGACAAACAAGAATTCCATCTTCTTTAAGAGCTCTAAAACAGTCTCTATAAAATGAAGACTCAAATAATCCTTTTGCTGGACCAATCGGATCTGTAGAATCAACAATTATAACATCAAAATAATTGCTAAATTTTGATACAAACTTAATCCCATCTTCATATATTATTTTTACATTTGGATATTCTAATGCACTTGAAACACTAGGTAGATACTTTTTACTAATTTCAACAACCTGAGGATCTATTTCACACAAAATTGCCTCTTTAATACAATCATGTTTTACAATCTCTCTTATACTACCACCGTCACCACCACCAATAACAAGTACATTTTGAGGACACTTATGAGTAAAAAGAGCAGGATGAACTATTAATTCATGATATATAAATTCATCTCTTTCTGTAAGCATTACTAATCCATCCAAAACTAATAGCCTACCAAATTCGAAAGTATCTAAAACAGCAATTTCTTGATATTTAGACCTGCCAACAAATAAAGTTTCCCTAACTTTAAAGCTAATCCCTACATTTTCTGTATGATATTCAGTATACCATAAATGCATAATAGACACCTTAAAATTAAATTTAACTATCTAAAATGTGTTAGTTTTATAAAGACAAAAATCTAAAATAACAAGACTTTTCTTTTTAATGAATAGAAAATTTAATCTCTTTTCCTATAGAAGATAATGGTATTTAAAAATAGGAAATACAACTTTTCGGCGTATTGTTGTAAACTTTGCCTCACTCTTTGTAATTACCTGCTTTTTTCAACGCAAGGAAAACTTTTACTTATATTGTCTAAAGATAGCGCTTTAAGCCTGAGTTATATTATTCCTTTTGTATAAAACGCATTAAAAATCATAAAAAGAGCTGCCATCCAATTTGTATAAGCGAAAAGTTTTTTCAAATGTTTGGGCTTTGACTTCAAAGAAAATTTCCCTCCCATTATCCCACCTATAATTGTGATAATAGCCAATGGAATAGCATAAGATGGACTAAAGTCACCCTGCATAGCATGTCCTATAAAACCCATAAAAGCAGTTGCCGCTATTAATGTGGATGCAGTTCCAACTGCTGTATACATTGAAACTCCGCAAGCTAATACCATTAAAGGGACTAAAAAAGAGCCTCCTGATACACCAACCATTCCAGAAGCAAAACCAGTTAGAATAGTGATAGGCAATGCAATCCATAAGTTAATATTATATATTTCATCACCAGACTTAATATTTATGATTCCAAAATGCTTATTTTTTGCATTGGCTTTATTTTCTGAAACGGGAATTAGCATTACTATTCCAGCTATCAGTAACATAAAAGCAAATATCAATTTTAATGAAAAACTACTGAATAAATGAGAAAAATATCCTCCCAAAAACGCAGATAAGGCTGTAAATGTTCCAATTAGAATAACCAACATCCATGATACAGATTTGTTTTTTTGAAAAATAATCATTGCTGCAACAGAAGCTGAAAAAAGAATAAACTGGCCAGTTGTCGCTGCCTCGTGCATAGGGATGTTAGCCATTGCCAGAATTACAACATAAAAATTGCCACCTCCTTTGCCGACCATTGTCATAGTTACAGCTACAATAAAAATAAGGAAGCTTACTATAATTAAATTTGACATCTAAGAATTACCTTCCATTTTTATTTTTAAGTATCATTAACACCTTCCTAGGTTTTAGCGCTTCAATTAACTTAGAATAATCGCCTTTTAAAAATTCGTGCATTTGGGGGACCTTCTGACAGTAAATATATATGGACAAACTCTAACATTAACAAGATACTGCTTTAGTTATAAAAATAAAGTCCTATGAGTATGCCATTATGTTCTAAAAAGATAAAATAAGAAGTGAAGAGCTTGTAAGGATGGTATAACTATTGATAAATGGTCGGGGCGGAGGGATTTGAACCCCCGACCCTCTGCTCCCAAAGCAGATGCGCTACCAGGCTGCGCCACGCCCCGATCCTAACGACGCTAACATTAATATGATAACTCTATTAATTCAAGAGTTTTTTTGTACTTAATAACAGTGAAAAAAAGTAAAGATAATGATAAGATAGATAAATCGTATTTAATTAAGCTTTTTAAGGGGGAAATATGGAACTTCAAGGAATACCCATACCTGTTGAAGTAGAAAATATATTTAAAAAATTACAAAATAAATATGAATTAGAATTTGAACAAGTAAGTATTAGAGGAAAACATTTCAGAATTTTACATATTAAAGACATAGAACCACTAATTGCTGGCAGAGACATTTTTGCTAATAGCCTTGATTTTCCCTTTTGGGTAAAAATATGGGAGGCTGAGGTTATTTTAGCTAATTTGGTTGCAAGCCTTCCTGCAAA
>JAMONC010000229.1 GCA_027066725.1 Desulfobacterales bacterium | reverse complement strand
TTGATATGTATCAGCTTTCCCTATCTCTTTTAAATGCAATTGATCAAGAAGTGGAGGTAACCCAAGGAGCAAAATCAGGGCAGCCTGCATATAAGTGTCAGCTACAATTAGCACAAGGGGCAGAAAAAGAAGTAGAGGAGCTACAGAGGTCTATTTATAGGAAATTAAGTGATTTTTATTATGCCTATGTGTCTAAGATTGAAGAGCTAAATGGCGTAATTCAATACTCTAGACACATGGAGCATTTTGAGAATATAGCCCAGAAGTCTATTTCCACATATTTTGATTCAGGTCTTAGCAAAAGACTTATAAGGCAATGATGCGGGTCATAATTTTTATATGCAGTCTCTTTCTTTTTACAAACTTGGTTTTTGCTAGCCCTTGGCAAAGGGGGCAGTACGAAGGAAAAAGTTTTGGTAATAAGGTATTAGGGAGAATTGGATCAAGTGAGGGTATTAAAAGGTATTTTTCAAATCCCTTAACATCTTCTTCCAGTAAAATGAGGTACTTAACAGGAGCTTTATACCTTTGTCCTGTAACAGGCTCTAAATACAGCTCGCTTAGTAGCTGTCAGCAGCACTGCTCTAAAAAATGCAAAAAAGAAGACAGCTTTAGTGCTCAGATAACAGCGCCTTCTTCTAAAAATTTCTTAAGTATTTTTATAAAGCCAGGTTCAACAGGAGATTTAGAGGTAATAATAAAAGAGGATAGAAACTTAGATAATAAATATGACTATTACTATACAGTACCATTTAAGGTATCTGGAGTTTGTGCAAATGGAGTAATTTCTTGTGATCCAGGTACATGGAAAAACTGTCTCTTTTATAAATGGACAGCAAAAGATAAGAAGGTATCACTTTTAGCAGTAGATTCTATAGATGAGTTAGGTGGATGCTATTGTATTAATAATAGTTGTGGGGACTTAGCACTTAATAACTCTCATAAGATATTAACTGATTTAGGTGGGGGTATCGTTGGAGCAATTCAAGACCAAGACCCTAATTTTACAATCACAAGTATAAAGACTAATAAGGACAGCATTGTTTACTATGGACAAGAAAGTATAAAGGCTGGATACAGTTTAAACTCTGGATCAGCAGTATCTGGCTCTACTAATCCTCAAAAATATTATTCTAATCCAAGCAAGTTAGACAGTGATGTAAGAAGTGAGGTTATTAAACAGAGCAATAATCCAGACAGCTATTATAGTGAGCTAACAAGCAGTCCAGTAGTAAATCAACAAAAATTATCCATACAATCATGCATAATAAAGCATGATATCTATTTAGTTTCAAAAAAGATAAGTGGAAGTGGATGTAAGGTCCCTAAATGTACAGACATACCTGTAGAGTCTGGAGATATTTATCATACCTGTAGATTCATACCAAATATCTTTTACTTTCACACACAGGGAGCAGAATATAGATCAAGGCATAACTGCCGTGATGGTCCATGTAATGGTCAGTGTCCTAAAAACAGTCAATTAGTAAGCGTAGTTCCTGATTGTGCAGTACCTATTGGATGGCAGAGAAAATATACTCATAACTATTGTAAGAAAAAGCACGGAAAAGATAAGGCATCTTATAGAAATTGGACATTTTATAAACAAGATAAGTCTTTTATAAGGGTAGATTATCTGATTTTATCAAAAACAGATACATGTATATCTTTAGAGAAAAATGAAAACTGTAAGCTAAAAGAAGAAGAGATATGCGATAGTAAAGGAGACTGCATTAAGACTTGGAAAAATTTCGTTCCAATCAAAGCACCTGCCACCTCATGTAAGAAATTCATAGGCAATATAGACAGCTATTTAGTCTGTCTAAACGGTTCTTATATAAGCATTAAAGACTCTAAAGGAAAACATATTGTATTAACAGGGAAAAATATATGGTGGAAGGTTAAGAG
>JAMONC010000228.1 GCA_027066725.1 Desulfobacterales bacterium | reverse complement strand
ATTAAAAAAATCTTAATCAAAAATTAATAAGTTAACCTAGGATAATTACATTATTTGAAAAAAATTTACGTCAAAAATATGACATAAAATGATATCATTATCAATTTAATGACAGTTTCTTACTAACTCAAAACATTAAAACCCAAAAACTACTCTTGCATTGTAAATAGAGTTACATTATATTTTAGTAGCTTTTGCGGAGGGATGGCCGAGTGGTTTAAGGCGGCGGTCTTGAAAACCGCTGTGCCGAAAGGCACCGTGGGTTCGAATCCTACTCCCTCCGCCATAGAAAAAAAGGAAATATTTAAGGAGAGGTGACCGAGTGGCTGAAGGTGCTCGCCTGCTAAGTGAGTGTGCGCCGAAAGGTGCACCGTGGGTTCGAATCCCACCCTCTCCGCCATTAATATCTTAATTTTTTGGACCTAACCGGCCAAAAGGCCGGTTTTTTTCTTGACACAAAGGTATTTTTTTTATTAAAAGCTGCAAGCAGATAAAAAATCCTGACTATTAATATATAAGTATCTATCCGATAATAAATAAAAATTTAAAAGGAGTCTAAGGGCCATGATGTCTAATTTTTTATTTACTTCAGAATCTGTTACTGAAGGTCATCCTGATAAAGTAGCAGACCAAATCTCTGATGCCATTTTAGATGCAATTTTAAAAGAAGATCCCTATGCTAGAGTAGCATGTGAAACAATGGTTACTACAGGACTAGCACTTGTAGCAGGTGAAATTACAACAGATTGTTATGTAGATATGCCTCAGGTAGTAAGAGGAACTATAAAAGAAATTGGTTATACTGATTCATCAATGGGCTTTGATTGGCAAACCTGTGCAGTAATTACAAGCATTGATAAGCAGTCTCCTGATATTGCCATTGGAGTAGATAGAGGAGAAGAAATTGGTGCTGGCGATCAAGGACTTATGTTTGGCTATGCATGTAATGAAACCCCAGACTATATGCCAATGCCTATCTGGTATGCCCATAGACTTGCTCAAAGACTTGCTCAAGTAAGGAAACAAGGAATTCTTCACTTCTTACGTCCAGATGGGAAAACTCAGGTTACAGTACGTTATGAAGATAGAAAACCAATTGCATGTCACTCAATAGTTGTTGCTGCTCAACATGAGCCACATGTAACCCATAAAGAAATAGAAGAAGCTATTATTGAAGAAGTCATCAAAAAGGTAGTTGCTCCTGAACATCTTAAGAATACAGAGTTTTTCATAAATAGCACTGGTAGATTTGTTGTTGGAGGTCCTTTAGCAGATTGTGGTATGACTGGTAGAAAGATTATTGTTGATACCTATGGAGGCCGCGGCCACCATGGTGGCGGAGCATTTTCTGGTAAGGACCCAACGAAAGTAGATCGCTCTCCTTCTTATATGGCAAGATATGTTGCTAAAAATATTGTTGCAGCAGGCCTTGCAGATGAATGTGAAGTACAAGTTGCTTATGCAATAGGAGTTACAAGACCTCTTGCAATAAGTGTCCGTACATTTGGTACAGAAAAAATACCTCAAGAAAAGATAGTAGAGCTTATAGAGAAAAACTTTAGCTTTAAACCAAAAGACATTATTGATTATCTTGATCTTAGAAGGCCAATATATAAAAAGACAGCAGCCTATGGTCACTTTGGAAGGCCTGAGCCAGAGTTTACTTGGGAAAAACTAGATAAGGTTGAAGAACTTAAATCTCAGGCTGGACTTTAATTTAAAAAGGAGACAAAGATTATGGATTTTGATGTAAAAGACCTAGAGCTTGCAGAAAAAGGAAAACTCCGCATAGAATGGGCAGAAATGAGCATGCCCGTTCTAAAACTCATTCGTAAACGTTTCGAAGAGGAAAAACCTTTAGAAGGATTAAGACTTGGAGCATGTCTTCATGTAACAACAGAGACTGCTGCACTTGTTAAAACCTTAAAAGCAGGGGGAG
>JAMONC010000227.1 GCA_027066725.1 Desulfobacterales bacterium | reverse complement strand
ATTTTTAGGGAGTGTTCCAGTTTTTTTTATAGGTTTAGTCGAGGATCTAACTAAGGGAATAGCACCTAGATTTCGTTTAATCACATTTTTATTAATAGGAGCTGTAGCCTACTTCGTAGGAGGTATAAAAGTAACTAGACTCGATGTACCATTTTTTGATACTTTTATGAAGTATTCTTTTGTCTCTTTTTGCTTTACCGTTATAGCCATCACAGGTCTTATTAATGCAATAAACATTATAGATGGTCTTAATGGACTTGCTAGTGTGGTAAGTTTTTCTATATTTTTAGGATGTGCTTATGTTGCTTACAAAACAGGTGACTACTTTATAGCTACTTTGTGCGTTGCCTTTGCATTTGCACTTTTGGGATTTATTTTACTTAACTATCCGTTTGGTCTTATATTTCTAGGGGATAGTGGGGCTTACATTATAGGTTATTACTTGGCCTGTGTCGTGATTTTGCTCGTCTTAAGGCACAAGGAGATCTCTCCTTGGTTTGCCTTGAGCATAAATAGTTATCCCGTTTACGAAACCCTCTTTTCTATATATCGTCGCAAAAAAAGAGGAAGACCCATTACTTCTCCAGATGCCCTACATCTTCACACCCTTATGTATAGAATAGTCGTAAAAAAGGTCTTAGGGATTAATAATCCCGTGTACAAAAACCCTGCTGTTTCTCCATTGCTCTGGATTTTAAACCTCTGGGCGATAATTCCTTCTGTGCTCTTTTATAAAAATAGCCCTTATTTAGCAATAACATTTTTTGCTTTTTGTGGAGTATACACCTGGATTTATTATGCAGCAATAAAGACGAAATTGCCCAAGTGGTATTACAATAAGTCTAATGTGAAAAAATTTACAATAATTTGAAATATTAAGAAGTTAAGGCAACTTTTTACTTTAAATATTTTATTAAAGGTTGATATAAAATTTTATTGACAAAAAGATAAAATAATGTTAAGTTTTTTAAAAAAATGTTAAAGGAGGGGGGATATGAAGAAAAAAGTTTTAAGTATTCTTTTAGGTGGAAGCTTAGTTCTAACATTTGGCGTAGAAAAGTCAAAAAGTATAGACATTAATAAAAGTTTTTCTATTGAAGGTAGTTTAACCAACAGTTATCAATACGCAATATTAAACAACGAGGTAAAAAAAGACGAAAATGTTGATAACGGAATAAAAGGTGCTACAGCCCTTGATTTAGGTTTGAATTTTCACCCTACAAAAAGAGACGAAGTTCAAGTAACTTTAAGCTACGCAGCAGGAAATGAGTGGAATAAAGTAGGAGACGATGTCTTCCATGTTACACCAAATGGAGACGATTTAGAAGACGATCTTATGCAAATAAATGGAAGAAATAGAAACAACCTGTTAGAGGCCTGGTATAAAAGAGAATTCAACCTTCCAAATGATGTATCTTTAGGAGTTACTCTTGGAATCATTGATGCTACTGCATACATTGACGACAATGCTTATGCAAACGATGAACTTACGCAATTTATGAACAATGCCTTTGTAAATAATCCAGTAGCAAATTTACCTTCTTACGATCTAGGAGGAGTAGTAGAATTGTCTAAAGGTAATGTAGATGTTAAAGCCCTTGCAATGAATCCAAAGGGATATAATTATTATGCGTTACAGATTGCTTATAACTTAAACACTCCTTTAGGAGAAGGAACTTATAGAGTTTATGGATTTATAACCAGTAAAGATTTCGCAAATTGGAATAATTCTACAAATGAAGCCCTTAAAGGTGTTGGAATATCTATAGATCAAGAATTATTTAATAATGTAGGCGGATTTTTAAGACTAGGTTGGCAATCAGATAAAGCTCAGGTAAATTTTACAGGTTTTTATTCAGCAGGAGTTCATCTTAACGGAAAATTGTGGGATAGAGAAAAAGACGAGGCTGGAATAGGTATTGGATATTTAAATGGTGGTAAAAAGTCTCCTGT
>JAMONC010000226.1 GCA_027066725.1 Desulfobacterales bacterium | reverse complement strand
TACAACAGATGCAAAGAAATCTCTAATTGGCTCAATAATAAACCTATCTACTAAACTAACAAAACGCTCTATAAAATTCTTTGTTATTTTACCCGCCATATATTTTGCCATAAGGGGGATAACAGTAACCGAAACTATAAAAGAAGATAGAAGTGTTAAAGATAACACTACAGTAAGAGGTCTTAGTATCTTCTGAGAATATCCTCCAACAAACATTATAGGTACAAGCACGATAACAGTAGTAAATGTACCTGCCCAATCAGCTAATACAATCTCATTTAGTCCGTCTACAATGGCTTGTTTTATAGGTTTTTTTAGTTTAGTAGCATGTCGTTGTATGTTTTCTATGACAACAATAGAATCATCTACTAACAGACCAACAGATAGAATAATTGCCGTCATAGTGACAATATTTAATTCACTTCCCATCAAATACATACCTGCAAAAGCCATAAGAAAGACTAAAGGTATAGATATAGCGGCTAATGAAGCAAGTCTTATACTTGCAAGAGTAACAAATATGACCAAAACAGTCATAATTACAGAGTCTCTAAGAGCGTCTATTAAGTTACTAATTGTTGTTTCTATAAGATTTTTCTGGGTATCAGCAATCTTAAATTCTATTCCAGGGAAACGTGCTTCTATCTTAGGAAGGGCCTTTTGAACAGCCTTTATAGTGGTAGTAACATGGCCATTTTTTTCTGGCCTCATCACATTTAAGCCTATAGCCTCTTTTAAATTCCTCATAAAGAGGCTTTGACGGTCTTTAAATGAGGTCTTGATCTTGGCAATGTCCTTAAGAAGTATAGGATAGCCAGCCTTAGTAGCTACTACAATATTTCCAAGTTGAGATACATCAGCCTTTTCACCATAGGTCTTTATACGAAACTGATCTTTACTCCTAATAATTAGCCCATCAGGTATGTTAAGGTTTTGACTCCTTACAGCAGCAATAACCTGGGCTAAATCAAGTCCAAAGTTTTTAAGTCTAGTTCTATCTACATCTATCTCTATCTCTGGCTTATAACCACCAAAGACCTCAACATTTCCAACCTGTGGAATTCGTAAAAACGCCTCTTTTATCTCATTGTCTGCTAGTTGTCTAACCTTAGCCAGATCAAGGTGAGATTTGGGTTTTGGAATAAGTGCAAAGGTAAAAACCGGTGCTGTGGCATCGCTTACTTTAAATATCTGAGGAGGAAGCACATCAGATGGAAGTTCTGGTTTTATCCTATTTAGTTCATTTGCTACATCTGTAGCCGCAGCATCAAGGCCTTTTTTATAGTCAAATTCAACTGATACGGCAGCCATTCCATCTTGAGTGGTAGATTTAATTTTTCTTACAAGACTTATACTATAAAGTGCCTTTTCAACAACTCTAGTCACCCTAGATTTAACATCTTTAGCTGAAGCACCTGGTTCTTGAATGAGCACTACCACTTGTGGATAATTGGCATCTGGGAAAAGGTTCATGGGCATTGAGGTAAAACCTATAAAACCCAACACACTAGCAAGTAGTAACAAAGATATGATTAAATGCGGTCTTTTTAATATATTACCTGCAAGATCAAAAGAAGCCATGATCTATTGCTCCTTAGATAGTTCAACAGGATTTACAATATCTCCTGTATGAAGCCTTAAAAGTATATCTTCACCAGCCACAACAACGTTATCTCCAACATAAAGTGTATTTTTTTGTATTGGTTCGACACAACATTGATTGGGGTTTTGGAGTAATATCTTTATAGGAACTCTTTTTATACGATTGTCGTTTGTAACCAGTAGTAACAAATCGTTACCAATTGACTGATGCAATATGCATCTTGCAGGTACAATAAAGCCGTATTCTTTCTTGGGCTTAAAAACAACAGTAACTATTGAGCCACTAGGTAGATTAAAAGGAGTCCTTTTAAGATAAATTTCACAAGCTGGTAAAGGATTAAGTTGATTAGTTTG
>JAMONC010000225.1 GCA_027066725.1 Desulfobacterales bacterium | reverse complement strand
AGGACAAAAAGAGATGAAACTCGCTCTAATTTTAAATGTCATTAATCCCTCTTTATCAGGAGTATTAATAAGAGGAGAAAAAGGAACAGGCAAATCAACAGTAGTAAGATCTCTTGCTCATATTTTACCAGAAATAAAAGTTGTTGAGGGGTGTCCTTTTATGTGTGATCCAGAAGACCCCTCTCAGCTTTGTCCTTACTGTCTTGAAAGATTTAAACAAGAAGGGAAACTACCTTATATAAAAAGACCGATCCAAGTCGTAGAATTACCTGTAAGTGCTACAGAAGATAGAGTTGTGGGCACACTAGATATTGAAACCGCTCTTAAAAGTGGAGAAAAGAAATTTGAACCAGGGCTTTTAGCCCAAGCACATAGAGGATTCTTATATGTAGATGAAGTTAATCTCTTAGATGACCATGTAGTAGATGTACTCCTTGATGCAGCTGCTATGGGGATAAACACTGTACAAAGAGAGGGAATATCTTTTACACACGCAGCACGCTTTGTCCTTATTGGCACTATGAATCCTGAAGAAGGTGAGCTTCGCCCTCAACTCTTAGACCGCTTTGGGCTATGTGTAAATGTACATGGACTTAAAGAATTAAATGAGAGAGTGCTTATAATGAAAAGAAGAGCAGAGTTTGAAGAAGACCCTGAAACTTTTTATAAAAAATGGGCGCAAAAAGATAAAGAACTATCCCAAAAAATTATTGAAGCTAGAAACAGACTTAAAGATATAGAAGTTAAGGAAGAAATCCTATTTAAGATTGCCCAAACATGCATTGAAGCAAATGTAGATGGCCATAGGGCAGATATTGTTATGTTAAAAGCTGCCAAGACATTAGCTGCCTTTAAAGGCAAAAAAGAAGTAGATATAGATGACATAAATGAAATCACTCCTATGGTCTTATCTCATAGAATGAGACGTCAGCCATTTGAAGAGGTATTAGAAGGAATCTAACAAAAAGTGGCAACTAATATCTCTCAAGCTGTATTATTAATTACTACTAGATGCAATTTAAACTGTAAGCTTTGCTATATTAATGAAGAATGTCCTTCTGATGCTAATATTTCGATTATAGAAAGCACTCTACAATACCTAAATCTACAACTATTAAAAGAAATTATTATATCAGGAGGAGAACCTCTATTAAGACCTGACTTGATCTTTTTTATATTAAACTATATAGAAAGATATTCTAATATAAAGGTAAGTCTTCAAACCAACGGAACATTACTGACAGAGGAATTTTTAAAAAGGCTAAAAAGATATAAATTAGGAATAGGTATTAGTCTAGATGGTCCTATAGAGATAAATGATAAACTTAGAGGACAAACATCCAAGGTATTAAATGCCTTAGAAATATTAAGCAGACTTGATATAAAAATAGGCATAACCATTACCATTAGTAAATATAACTATTTGGCTTTATCTAATCTTTTGATCCTTCTTTCACAATTTCCATGTATAAAATTAATTGGTCTTGATCCTTTACGTCCTATAGGCAGAGCTAGTACAAAAGATATTGCTCCCTTAAAAGATTTTGAAAAGTCCTTACAAGAGTTTAAAAAAGTATTTAATTGGATAAACAAAAAGCGAAAATCTCCTATAATTTTAAGTGGTGTTTTTAATAACACAGCTCATAAAGATTATTGCTATGGAGCCAGTGGTAAATTATTAGTTATGCATCCACGTGGAAGCTTTTGGGCATGTCCAAGCCTTTTAAATAATCTATCCTTTTATATAGGAGATATTAAAACAGGTATAAAAAAATCTATTAAGTTAAAAAAGCTAGACCCTTATTGTAAAAATAAATTGGTTAAGTGTATTGGAAGATGCCCTGTAAGAAGTTGGTTATCATTAGAAGCAGGGAAAATTGACTGCATAATAAGAAAGACTTTTTTAGGAGTTTATTGTAATATATAATCTAAAAGTCTAATTAAAAATTGTTTCACGTGAAACCATGACA
>JAMONC010000224.1 GCA_027066725.1 Desulfobacterales bacterium | reverse complement strand
CCCTGAAGAAGTAAGGCCTTATTTTATAAAACTAAGGGAGCTAAGAGATAAATTTTATAAAAAGCATCCAGTAGCTAGCTCTATGAAAGAATTATCCATGGGAATGACAAATGACTTTGAAATCGCAATAGAAGAAGGTGCTACTATTGTAAGGATCGGTACAGCGATATTTGGCCCAAGGCCATGTAAATTTAATCCCAAATAGGAGAAAAGAGATATATGTACGAGATATTTTGTAAGACCCACTTTTCATCTGCACATTTTTTAAGAAATTATCCAGGAAACTGTGAAAAATTACATGGACATAATTGGGATGTAAAAGTAGTTGTAGAAGGTGATAAGTTAAATGAAATTGGTGTGTTAATAGATTTTAGAGAATTAAAAGATCATTTATCAAAAATAATAAAGGGCTTAGATCATGTTAATCTAAATGAACATCCTGCCTTTATAGAACAAAATCCATCATCAGAGCTACTTGCCAAATATATATTTGAAGAGCTTAAAAAAAGACTAAAAGAAAATAAAGCAGTTAAAGTAAAAAGTGTAACAGTATGTGAGACTTCATCTACTGGCGCTACTTATAAAGAATCATAAAGTAATGAGAGAAGAAATAGGAGACTTAACTTTAAAGGTATGTGAAACCTTTACTAGCATACAAGGGGAAGGAAGAGATATAGGATTTCCTTTTTTCTTTATAAGGCTATCTGGTTGCAATCTAAGATGTTCTTATTGTGATACTAAATATGCATACAATAATTTTAAAGAGTTATCCCTTAAAGAATTACTATCTCTTTGGAAACAATCTGGTATAAAACGCTGCCTTATTACAGGTGGTGAGCCGCTTTTGCAAAAAAATTCAATAGAGCTTATGAAATTATTAATTTCTAATGGAGCAAGTGTATACTTAGAGACAAACGGTAGTATTGATACCTCCATTGTCCCATTTGATGTCACTAAGATAGTAGACTGGAAGACCCCTGGCTCTAAAATGGAAAACTCTTTTTTGATAAGTAATTTGGATACACTCACATCTAAAGATCAAATAAAATTTGTTATAACAGATGAAAAAGACTATATCTTTTCAAAGGAAAGAGTCAAAAAATATGATTTATTATCTTTTACTCAGGTCATATTTTCAGTTGCAATGCCACATCTAAAACCTATAGAACTTGCTCAATGGATATTAAGGGATAAGTTAGAGGTAAGATTTCAAATTCAACTTCATAAGATCATTTGGGGAGATAAAAAGGGGGTATAAAATGCAAGATTTTATATTTCATGTACCGACTAAGATAGTTTTTGGAAAAGGTATTAGTAAAGATGTTGGAGAATATGCAAAAGACTTTGGTAAAAAAGCCCTATTAGTTATTGGCTCTGGAAGTGTAAAACGTTCTGGCACCTTTGATATAGTTTTATCTTCCCTAAAAAATGCCTCATTAGAGATAAAGGTCTTAGAAGGTGTTGTTTCAAATCCACTTCTTTCTAAGGTAAGAGAAGGTATTAAGCTTGCCAAAGACTTTGATGCAGATTTTATCATAGCACTTGGTGGTGGAAGCGTAATGGATACATCAAAGGCAATATGTGCTGGAGTTATGCTTAAAGAAAATGATATTTGGGATGTATTTACAAAAAAGGTAACAATAAAAGCTGCCTTACCACTTCTAACAATACCTACTCTTGCAGCATCTGGCTCAGAGATGAATGGTTACATGGTGATTACAAATGATGAAACAAAACATAAACTAGCAGCAGCATCTGATTTAGTTAAGCCTAAGATTTCATTTTTAGACCCTACCTTAACCTTTAGCGTACCTAAAGACTACACTGCCTATGGTGGTGTAGATGCTGTTTGTCATTTACTTGAACCATTTTTTAATGGCATAGAACCAGAACCTATCCTTCAAGATAGAATAGCAACTGGAATAATAAAGACATTAATGGAAGCAACTAAAAGATCTATAGAAAAACCAGATGAC
>JAMONC010000223.1 GCA_027066725.1 Desulfobacterales bacterium | reverse complement strand
AATAGAGGGAAACGTAAAGAGTTTATAAGCATAAACCACTGAGTATCTTTAAGTATAAAATAAGAAAAAAAATGGTTATACATTTTATTTTTTGTTTTTATTTTTTTATTAATTTTGTTTTATAGTCTTATTTTAACATTAAAAGAAATTATTTATTTTACAAGATTTTTTTTGAAAAGGTTTTAAGGGGGACTAAAAAATGGAGGACTATTATGTTGGAAGAAAAACAACAACTAGAATTAATTACATGGGACTTATCTGATTTATACAATGATATAAATGATCCACAGATAGATGCTGATATAAAAAAAGCTATCCAATATAGTAAAGCTCTGTCAAGACAATATAAACATAAAGTTCATAAGTTAAATGCATTAGAGATAAAGAAAGCTATAGAAAAAATAGAGCAAGTTACAACTATTTTAAATAAGATATCAGCTTTTGCATATTTAACACTAGTAACTAATATATCAAATTATCATTATAATAAATTTGCTCAAAAAATACAAGAAATAACAAATCAAATAGCAAAAGAGATTATATTTTTCGAACTAGAATGGATACAGTTACCTGATGATCATATTAAAAAGATTCTAGATTATAATTGTTTATCTAAGTATAGGTTTTATCTATATAATATACGCAAGTATAAAAAACATTTATTATCGTATGATCAAGAACAATTGTTAATTGAAATTAGTCCAGTAGGTAAAAGTAGTTGGATAAGATTATTTGATAAAATTCTTGGTAAACAAAAATATGGTGCAAATAATTTAACACAAGAAGAAATAATTTCTGAACTTTATTCAGACAACAGAGAGACTAGAAAACAAGCAGCTAGAGATTTTACTGAAGGATTAAAGCAAAATATAGATATATTAACTCACATATTTAATACTGTACTAGCAGATAAAATGATAGATGATAAAATAAGAAACTATAATAGCTGGATTAGTGCTACAAACTTACAAAATAACATAGATGATCAAACCATAGAGACATTAGTAGATTGTGTCACAAGCAACTTTAATTTAGTAAAAGAATATTATACAATCAAAAAACAACTTTTAAATCTAAATGAACTCTTTGATTACGATCGATATGCACCTCTTCCCTTTTCTATAAATAAAAATTTTTCTTGGTCTCAAGTAAAAAATATTATCTTAGAAACTTTTTATGAATTTAGTTATATGTTTGGGGAAATTGCTCAGAATTTTTTTAACAAAAACTGGATAGATGCAACAATAAGAGAAGATAAAATATCAGGTGCTTTTTCTTATCCAACAGTACCTGAAATACATCCTTATATATTAATTAACTTTACAGGTACTCTACATGATATCGAAACTCTAGCTCATGAATTAGGCCATGGCATTCATCAAATCTTATTGTCTAAATACGGTCTTTTTAATAGTCAACCTCCTTTAATATTATCAGAAACAGCCTCCACATTTACAGAATTATTAGTCTTCAATAAACTCTTATCCATAACAAAAGATCCTATAGAGAAGCTAGCCCTTTATTGTAAACAAATAGAATCTACAATATCTACCATATTTAGACAAATTGCTTTATATCGTTTTGAACATTTAATCCATACTCATAGAAGATCAGAAGGAGAATTAAGTATAAAAGACTTTTCTAATTACTGGATAAAAACTCAAGAAGAGATGTTCCAAGGCTCTATAACTCTAACTGAAAATTATAGTATATGGTGGGTATACATAGGCCATTTTATACAAACTCCAGGCTATGTATACTCTTATGCCTTTGGACAATTATTAGTACATTCCTTATATCAAGAATATCTTAAGAATAAAACATCTTTTATAGAAAAATATATTGAGTTACTATCTAAAAGTGGAACCCAATATCCATATAATCTTTTAAAGAAATTTGGATTCGATATTAAACATAAAACATTTTGGCAACAAGGTATTAATCAAATCGCCAATATGATTAAAGAATTAAAAACTCTTTCAAAGGAGGTTATTTAATCCTTATATGGAAAAACCAATAAAAGGTTCTGATGCTTATCTATTATGGCCTTTTTTAACAAAAAATAGAAAGAAAAGAATGTTAGAAATTGTTAGTAAACGTACTTCTTGGTTAACTGTGGTGTTAGAAGACATAAATCATCCTCATAACATGAGTGCTGTTATACGAAGTGCAGATGCCTTTGGTCTAACAGAGATCCATATAATAGAATTGAATACAAAATTTACTCCTAATCCTGATGTATCTCTTGGTGCACAACAATGGATCAAAATTATAAAACATAAAGATATAAACTCATGTATAAGAACACTAAAAGATAAAGGATTTAAATTATTGGCCGCCGATCCACCTTTAAAGAATCCAGATTCCACAAGATTAGATCAAATAGATGTTTCTTCTCCTGTTGCACTAATATTTGGCAATGAACTTGAAGGACTACATCCTGAATTACGACAAAAGTGTGACGGTTTCTTTCATATCCCAATGTATGGCTTTACTGAAAGCTTCAATGTGTCTGTAGCAGTAGGAATAACACTTTATGAATTAAGGTCTCGTATAGGATTAGATAAGTTAATATCTGAAGAAGAGCAACAACAATTATTAGACTTATGGGCCAAAAAAAGCATACGAGAAGCAAATAAGATATTAAAACGTCTTAAAAACTCCTAATACGTCCACAATCTGGACAAATCCATATAACTCCATTACTCATACCCCACATATTTTCTTTTAGACAATCATCACATATTTGAAATCCGCAAGGACAGCTCCAACAAAAAGGAAGCTCTCTACCACATACATGGCATATATATTTTTTCTTTTTCCTCTTTTTTTTACTTTTTTCTTTATCTTTCTTATTAATATCTTCCATAACGATAACCTTAAGTGATATCCTTTTTAAATCTTCTAAATATGACTCCCGTATAAAATACAGGTATTAAATACAAATTAACAATAGTAGCTATTGCTAATCCAAAACCAAATGCATTTGCCATAGGAGAAAGTATTTTAGCCTGCCCTGTAGCAAAAAAGATTAATGGAGCAAGACTTAATATAGTAGTAATTGAAGTAAGCATAATAGGTCTTAACCGTTGCCCTGCTGCCTTTATAACCATCTGATAAAAATTATTCTCACAAAGATTTTTAGTCTCTTCTCTATGCCTTTTAATAAAATCAACCATAATTATGGCATCATTAACTGCTACACCTGCAAGACCAACAAAACCTAAAAGAGAAGGAATTGTAAGATGAAGTCCCATGACCAAATGCCCAAGAGCAACCCCTATAAAAGAAAATGGTACTGCAATAAGTACCACTAAACTCTCAGTCCATGAATTAAATAACAATAACAAAACAATAAATATACCGAGACATGCAATAACTGCAGCCCTAGCAAGATCGATAAGGGTATCTTGAGCAACCTTTCTCTCTCCAGCTATATTTATAGTTATACCCATCTTTTTTATCTTATTTAAAATAGGTTGTATTTTATTCATTACTTGTTCACTTGTAGTGACAAACTTATCAATAGAACCTGTAACCCTTACCTCTCTTAAACCATTTTCTTTCCATATTCTAGAACGGCCTACGATCTTTTTTATATTCACTATTTCTTTTAAATAAATAAGTTTGTTTGTATTTGGTACAAGAACTCTTAAATGTTTAAATACATTTAAATTATTTTTATCTAATATATAGGTTCGTACAACTTTATCGTCTTTTAATCCCTTCATTATACGAGTAAGTTCTGGATTTAAATAATAAACACTCAATATAGAAGCAATATATCTTTCTGTAAAACCAAGTTCTCTTCCTAATTTATTAATCTTTAATTCATATTCTGTTTTACCTGGACTATAATCATCTGAAACATTATGTACACCCTTTATCTTTTTTAAAGCCGCCTCAAGTATATGAACCGCCCTTAATCCTAACTCCCTATTATTGTCTGGCATGACAATACCAATATCAATATCTGCCCTTACAATACCAGCTTTGGGCCTAGTGACTTCAAGTTTATCAAGTTTTATATCTTTAAATTGTAAATTTTTTAAAGCGTCTCTAATCTTTTGCTCAAGATATCTTGAAGTATGTCTTCTTGTGCCTGTTTCATACATACCAACCATTACAATAGGATATATCCAACGTTCAACCCAGTTTTGGGGTGCAGGCTTTTTTAAATTAACAAATATTTGAAAAAGATTTGTTCCAAAATCAAATTCCATTCTGTCATTAAAACTAATACCCATATCTGTAGCTACAGAACGAAGATCTGTCTTAGGCACAACCTGCATAATCCGCTTTTCTATCTTTGAAACAACTCTTTCAGTCTCTTTAAGTCCACATTGAGCACTTAATTTCCCACGTACATATATCTGATCTGTATCAAAGCTTGGAAGTAAAGTAAAAGTTAAAACCCTTAAGGCAATAAAAATAGAAAGGATAAGAACAGATAAAAAACCTAAAGTAACCCAAAGCTTATGATTTAAACACCATAGAAGGGATTTTTCATAAAATCTTATAAATCTTTTCCATGAGTTTTTTAGGGCTTTTTTAGTGCTGAGTCTAAACAACTCTACACAGTGGACAGGTAATATAAAAGTAGCTTCAAGAAGAGAACATAAAAGAACTGTACTTACAAAAATAGGAATAATAGACAAAAATTGCCCCATCTCCCCTCTAATCATCAAAAGAGGTATAAAAGCGGCAATAGTAGTAAAGGTAGAAGATGCAACAGGCCAAAATACTTCTGAAGTACCATTTATAGCAGCACTTACCCTATCTTCCCCTTCTTCCATATGTCTATAAATATTTTCTCCAATTACAATTGCATCATCTACCGCCATACCAAGAGCCATCAAAAATGAAAAAAGAGAAATCATATTTATGGTTTCACCGCGAGCAGCAAGATAGACAAATGAGAGCAAAAAAGTAGTCGGAAGCCCCATTACTACAACAAGAGCTACCCTTGCATTCATAAACAAGTATAGACATAGTGTAACTAGTATAATTCCAACAATTGCTGAGGACTTAACTGTTAATAGTCTATTTTTTATATAAGTAGATAAGTCACTAAATACTTCAAAATGTAACCCCTTATATTTCTTTTCCCATTTTGGAATAAGAGACCTTATCTTTTTAGATAGATCTATAGAAGAGCCTTCTGCTGTCTTAAATACAGTTATAGATATATTCCTCTTGCCATTAAAATGAGATAAAGTTTCACGTTCTGAAAGTTGTTCTTTAATCTTTGCAATGCGAGATAAATATATTTTTTTACCATTTATATGTAAGATTATATGTTTCCATTGCTCTATATTATGAGGTCCTCCATGGGTTGTAATAAATAAATGATTACCCCACTTTTTTATTTCACCAAGAGGCCTATTATTTACAAGAGATTTGATAGAATCTACTACCTGAATTGGAGAGATACCTGCTGCATTTAATTTGTCTTCATCTAGGTAGATATGAAACTCAGGATCTGCCTTTCCATTTATTATTGCAGAAGATATATGCCTTATACTTTGTATCTGTCGTTGTATCTCTTGGGCTACCTTCTGTAGCCTCCACTGCGATCCACCACTTATAGAGAGTGTGAGAAGAGGCATCTTTAGTATAACCCTTGACACAGAAGGAGATGTCATATCATAAGGGAAATCAGAACGTATCCTATCTATGGCATCCCTTACTTGAAATAAAAGGTTATCTATATCAGCCTTTGGATCCACAGTAAGAGTAACTACACATGAACCATCTCTTGTAAGAGATTCAATCTTAGTTACACCATCTAGTCCTCTAACTGCATCTTCTATACGAGTTGTGATGATATCATCAAAGGTTTCCGCAGATGTACCAGGATAAGCTGCAGTTATAACTATCTTATGTTTAGGGATAGCGGGAAATATCTCTTGGGGAAGTTTTAAATAAGAAAGAATACCTAATATTATACAAAATATGGTAACCGTGTGTATAAACGGCTTTCTTTTTACAGAAAAAGATACCCAGGCTTCAGCCAGAGAACTTCCAATAGATCTTCTCATGGATTATAAACCAAACGTACCTTAATCACCTGTCCCCAAAGAAAATTAGGAATGGGTTTAAAAACTATATCTGCGCTATAACTATATAGATAGCCATTTGCAGGATCTATCTTAACCCGCTCAAAGTGAAATTTTTTAATTCTTATCCACCTAGAACCCTGATCTTTTTTTATAAAGCAAACTAAATGCACTTTATCTTTAATCCAATTTCTAAGTTTTATAAAACTACTCGGAGATAAAATAAGTTTTACCCTAGCTTTAGATATATCAAGTAACTTTGCTATAGGTTCACCGACATTAACATACTCATTAGTAAAGTGATATAACTGTGATACATAGTAAGACCTGTTTAAGATAGGGCCACTTTTTTTGATATTATCTTTTAACTTGATAAGACTTAGTATTAATTGATGTTGTTGTTGTTCATTAGCAATTACAGCATTTAAACTAGCTAAATATTCCAATTGAATATTATTTAACGTTTGTTCTGGAATTCTACGTCTTTCATATAAGATCTTGTATCTATTCAATGTTTTTTCCCTAAGATTTAGAATATCTAGTAAAATTTTATGTTCTTTTTTAAGCAAACAAAGGCTATCTTTTATCTGCTCTACTTGATCTTTCAAACTAACACAGTCTATATACCAATAAGTTCTTCCTTTGGGTACAATCTCTCCTTCATCAATGTTCATTTTAACAATTTTACCAGTTACTTCAGTACTTAAAGTAATACTATGATATGGTTGATAACTTCCAGAGACAACTATTGTATTAGTAGGGTTGATTTGGCCACTATTATCAGATAGCTCGAACTTGATAGTAGTTTTAGACAAAGCTGCTTCTATAAAAGAAAAAAATAAAATTATAAATATAAAAAATACTAAAAACTTATCTCTCAATATTATAACCTCTAGGTGTAATAATTTTGTTATTCCATATATAACTAGAGTTGTTTCCTATAATTATCGTAGTCTGCATATCTATCTCTTGACAATCAAGCACTTTTTCAAGGTTGGTTATTACCACTTTTTGCCCTTCTCTCATAGCCCTTTTTACTATCCCAACTGGAGTAAATCCATTCCTATATCTTCTTACTATAAAAATAGCCTTTTCCAATTGACTAACACGCCTTTTACTTCTAGGGTTGTAAAAAGCTATGACAAAATCTGCTCTTGAAGCAGCATCAACACGTTTTTCTATAACATGCCAAGGAGTTAAAATATCACTTAAACTAATTACTGCAAAATCATGTCCAATAGGAGCACCTAATAGTGCTGCACATGAAGTAAGTGAAGTAATACCACTTATGACCGTTACCTTTAATTTGTCTCCATCTTTTATAGATCTTAAAAGTTCAAATACAAGACTTGAAAGTGCATAAATACCTGGATCACCACTACAAATAAGAGCAACCCTCTTACCTTTAAAAGCCTCCTTAATAGCATATTCACATCGCTTTTTCTCTTGGCGCATACCTGAGCTAAAAATTTGATGTTTGTCTTTTATAAGAGGCTTTATTAAATCTAAATAGGTAGTATATCCAACTAAAACCTCTGCTTTATCTATAGCTTCTTTAGCTGCATCTGTAATATAATCAATGCTACCTGGTCCAATTCCTACAATATCAAGTCCTTCTTTGTTATTGCAAATGTTACTTCACCCCTTTTCTCTTTTGGAATTATAAGCTCTGCATTATAACCTTCATCTTTAGCAGCTAAAATTGCAGCGGGTTCAGCCACTGCTTTTGTTCCTACAGCTTTAAGAACTATATCAGACCCAGATGTTACAGGTATCTTATCTAGCTCTGATGCATTAAAAAACTTTAAAGGAACTCCCAAGTACTCTGCTAGCTCTATAATAGCTTTTTCATCCTTTTTTATATCAATAGTTGCTATAGAAGAAAGTGAATATAAAGAAAGCTTATGTTCTTTTAAAAATGTAATAGCTTTTTCTATCAATATGTTGGACTTTATACCTCTGTTACAGCCAACTCCTAAGCAAAGAACTTTAGGAAAAAGTCTAAGAATAGGCTTTGATTCTGTATATAATTTATAACTTATAATAACATCCGCCTTATTTATATCTTTTGTTTCCATTAATCCTTTTGGCCAATCAGAAACCAATATATCAGTAAATATCTTTAAAATACCTGTATCAACTAACTTAGATTGAGCTCTTTTTAAAGAATCTTTAGACTCAGGTATTAAACCCTTTTCAAAGACCCATATATCAAATGGAACCAGTCCTAAATTATCTGATGCAGTAGTTATAATAGGTTTTGCTCCAATCATTTTACTTATATAAGATGCAAGTCTATTTGCACCACCAAGGTGTCCAGAAACAAGAGATATGACGCTATTACCACTCTCATCCATAACTACTATAGCAGGATCAGAAGCCTTCTCTTTTAGATGAGGGGCAATAGTTCTTACTACAATCCCCGTTGCCATTATAAAAATAAGCCCCCTACCCTTTTGCCAGTATTTTTTAAGAAGATCATGTTTTTTAATAGAAGAATAAGGGAGTATCTTTGCTCCAGGGAAAAAAGCACTTAGCCTTTCAGCTAAATATCTACCATTACGAGTTACATAAAAGATAATAATAGAATGAGGAAATAATTTAGCTATATCAGATCCTTTTGAAAGTTTTTGACCCTTTAAATTATAATCTCTAGCATGTATATAAGAACCAGATATATAAATTTTATTAGCAGGCTTTTGTTCTATAATATGTTGCTCTATATATCTTTCATAATCTTTATTTTTTAAATCTCTTCGATCTCCTCTTTGTTTTGGATTTGTCTTTACCTCTTCCCTTGATCTTATCTTTTCTCTTTTTGTCTCTTCTTTACTAGTTGTATGTAAATTTTCACTTTCTATATCATAATAACTACGCGTACTCTCTTTTTTTAATCCGACAGACTCTACGCTCCTATCTTTATCTTCTATTAATGCCTTTCTATACCCATGTGAAAATTCTGCACTATAAAGTCTTGAACGTTCAAAATCCCCCTTTTTATATGCACGTAGCACCTCTCCTACCATAACTATAGCGGTCTTTTTTATACCAGCATCTTCAACCTTTTTGGATATATCTTTTAGAGTGCCAAATATTATTCTTTCTTCCGGCCATGTCACCTTCTCTGCAACAACAACAGGGGTATTTTCATGTAGCCCTCCATCTAAAAGCTCTTTTACAACCTTCTTTATATGGGAAATACTTAAGTAAAGAAGTAATGTTGATTTAGTCTTAGCAAGGATATTTAATTTTTGTTCTTCTGGGACTTTTGTTCTACCTGATATTCTAGAGATAATAACTGTCTGAGAAATACCTGGGATAGTAAGTTCAAGACCAAGACGAGCAGAAGCAGCAAAACCAGCACTTACTCCAGGCACTACAATACAATTTATGCCTTGTCTTTCTAATTCAAAAATCTGTTCTTGTATTGCACTATAAAGTGAGGGATCTCCAGTATGAAGTCTTACAACCAACCGGCCAGCCCTAGCATTCATCCCCATTATCTCAAC